>CAYVUJ010000195.1:0-3649 GCA_964454825.1 uncultured Lachnospiraceae bacterium
TACGCTCAGAAGCAGAAAAACACTGGCGTTTTTTATCATCTTCTCCGCATTCTGCTTTTCATCGATGACGCAGATGGCATTCAGTATGAGGGAGCTTGCGAGCGATATGATGGGCGCGATGATGCTTCTGATCGGGCTCACGCTCGCCTTTGTCACGCTGATCCTCGCTGTCACGGCGGTGGTTCGCGCCGCAGTCAAGACCGCCGCAATGATGCGCGCGTTCGGCTATACCGAGCGCGAGTGTGCCTCGTCCGTTCTCGGGGGCTACCGTCCTATGGCGTATGTCGGCTTTGTTGTCGGGACGGTATACCAGTACGTCTTGCTCCGGCTCATGGTGGATATCGTCTTTTGCGATATCCCCGGCGTGCCCGAGTATAGCTTCAATGCATGGCGCATGTGTGTCTCGCTCGTGCTTTTTGTCTGTGTCTATGAGCTTGTGATGCGTGTGTACTCACAGCGCCTGTGCGCTATATCGCTCAGCCGGATCATGACGGAGTAAAAATAAAAATGACAGTCCCGCACTGCGTCCATTCAAACAGGATGGTGTCGCAGTGCGGGATATTTGTCAAACTATGTCTTTATATTTCAAATCAAGGTTGTAGTCGACAAGCTCACCATCCTGCACTCCCTTTGAAAAGCCGAGTCCCTCAAAAAGCTTTACGGATGGCATATTTGTTTCGTCGATACTGACTTTAATTTTTTGAACGGTGTCCGGAACAAGTGAGATAAATTTTTTCAACGCGGCTGTGGCTAATCCTTTGCCCCGATGGCGGGCTTGAATACAAATGCTGAGATACAAAACCGCTTCGTCAATCTCGCTGTGAATACCGCCGATCAATTCATTGTTAAAACATATTTTGTAATAGGAGGCATTCTCGGAGCCTGTGACATACTCAAAATAGTTGTCGGAAATTGATATATACCTTGAAACAGTAGGATCGCTGTGTATTTGTCTTAAGATGTCGGTTTGCGAATCGTTCTGTGTCTGCCGTGTCAGTGTCAAACGCATAGCGAAAGGCCTCTCTGTAATTATTTTTTCTTCGCTTCGCGTTTCACGTCACGCCTTGCGCTTTTTCTGTCTGCCGTATTTCAGGATCGGGGAGAGCTTCTTGTATATAAGAAGCGTGATGAACGACACGGACACTCCCTTGATCAGGTTGAACGGCGCCACGCAGAACAGCGCGAAGGTTGGAACGTCGTGGATAAACGGGATGATCTTCGATCCCATGGAGACAAGCGTATCGATCGGCATTTTGTACAGCGCGGAGAATGCGGGGAGCAGATACACCGCGTTGAACACCGAGCCGAACACGGTGATGCAGGCCGTGCCGCTGATGCAGGACACGACGGCATTCTTCTTTGTCTTTTTGAATTCGTATATAGCCGACGCGGGCAGGATGAACGAGCATCCGATGACGAAATTTGCGAGATCGCCGACAAACGCGGTGGAGGTCCCCTTAATGAGAAGCTTGAGCACGATCTTTATGAATTCGATCATGACTCCGGCGACAGGTCCGAAGGAGAACGCACCGACCAGTGCCGGTATCTCCGAAAAATCGAGCTTGTAGAAACTCGGCGCGAGAAACGGAATAGGAAAGTCGAGCATGTGGAGCACGCACGCGAGGGCGGAGAACACGCCGATCACTGCGATCTTTCGCGGAGTGAAGATGCGTTCGGTGGATTTTGTCCGCTTTTGTGCGATACATTCAAGGATGAAAGCGATAGCGAACATCATGGCGAAGATGGCGGCAAACGTCAGCACGTAGGCGGCGTTTTCGCGGACGGATTCGAGAAGTGTTTTTTTCATGTTTTCCTCCTGATTCCGGAGCAAATAAAAAATCCCGGATCACTCCGGGATTACAAAAAGACGGTATCATAGCGATATCTTCTTTCATCCAGACTTAAGCCAAAGGCTCTTACTGTCGGTCCCGGAATTACACCGGATCATGCGCCAAAGCGCTCGCGGACTGTACCGCCGGTCGGGATTTACACCCTGCCCCGAAGATTTTTTACACTTACAGTATATACCCAAAGTGCGAGTCTGTCAAGGGCTTTTTGAAAATTTTTCAGTGTGGCTGCCGCACTTTGTATTTGTGACGCCGGTGCGGCAGCCCATTTTGTGATTCAAGCGGCTTATTTTGCGCCGAGCATTATCTTCATGATGAGGATAATGTCCTTCGCGTTGACTCTGCCGTCGCCGTTGAGGTCGGCGGCCTCTTTGTTGAAGCCCGCGGGAGCGCTTCCGAGCATGTACTTCATGACATCGATGATGTCCTTCGCGTTGACTCTGTCGTCGCCGTTTGCGTCGCCGGGGGTGGGCCCAGTGGAGTTGAAGATGATGTTAGCGTTCATGAGCGCCTCGTTGCTGGAGCCAACGGCAACCTGCTTCCACTGCTCCTCCGAGCCTCCGTAATACACAGTCTCGATCGATTCGTGCATGGACCAGGCGTCGAATGCGAGATAATCGATTGTTGTCACACTGACGGGGATGGTGATGCTTGTGAGCGCGGAGCAACCGTAGAATGCGAAGCTACCGATCTTGGTCACGTTAGCGGGGATTGTGATGTTCGTGAGTGAGGAGCAACCGAAGAATGCGTTGCTGCCGATCTCGGTCACACTATCTGGGATGGCAACGTTTCTTTTTGCTTGGGGACAAGTAATAAGTGTGCTTACAGACTTGTTGTAAAGAACACCGTCAACGGAAGTGTATACGGTGTTTCCTTCGGCAACATTGATCTCCGTAAGCGCAGAGCATCTTATGAACGCAAACAGGTTGAGCATAGTCACACTGACGGGTATGGTGATGCTCGTGAGTGAGTAGCAATCTTGGAACGCGCCGTAGCCGATCTCGGTCACGCTGTTAGGGATTGTGATGCTTGTGAGTGCGGTGCAACCGTTGAACATACCGTAGCCGATCGTGGTCACGCTGTCGGGAATTGTAATGCTCTTGAGCGCAGTGCAAACTTGGAACGCGTATATACCTATCGTAGTCACGCTGTTAGGGATGCTAACAGCTGTTTTTGCTCGGGGGCAAATAATAAGTGTGCTGACAGATTTGTCGTAAAGAACGCCGTCAACGGAAGTGTATGCGGTGTTTCCTTCGGCAACATTGATCTCTTTTAGTGAAGAACAAGAATAGAACACGATTTCATTGATCGTAGTCACGCTCTCAGGAATGATAACGGTTTCTTTTGCTCTTGGGAATGCGATAAGTGTACTAACAGACTTATCGTAAAGAACACCGTCAACGGACGTGTATGCGGTGCTTTTTTCGTCAACATTGATCTCATTAAGCGAGGAACCGCCGATCGCGGAGTTACCGATCGTAGTCACACTGGCGGGAATGACAAGGGCTTCTTTTGCTTGGGGGCAAGTAATAAGTGTGCTGACAGACTTGTCGTAAAGAACACCGTCAACGGATGTGTATGCGGTATTTCCTTCGGCAACATTGATCTCAGTGAGCGAGGAGCAACCACTGAAAACATAATCACTAATATAGATTACGCTGGCGGGAATAGTGATGCTTGTAAGCGCGGAGCAACCGGAGAACGCGCTTTCATTGATATCTGTCACGCCGTCAGGTATGGTGATGCTTGTGAGTGAGGAGCACCCGTAGAACGCGAAGCTACCGATTTTGGTAACGCTGTCG
>CAYVUJ010000196.1:0-3632 GCA_964454825.1 uncultured Lachnospiraceae bacterium
AGGTTGTATATTTGTGGGGCGTGTACGTCCACATGAAAATACTTAAATGATTAAAAGTCAAGCAATTACCCCCCCCGATTCTAAAGCTGCCCACAGGAGCGGCGGCGTTTGGTGTGGGCAGATTGGCTGTCAACCTCATATTGGAGGCGTTGAACTCATCGCGCAGATATAGTATCTGCGAGCGAGGGGTTTAACGCTAATTTTTTTGTGTGCTTACTTCCTACAGGACAAACTAAACAATCAAATAATCAATCAATAATCACAATTTTTCAAACATGAAAAAACTATTACTTTTGGGAGCTCTTGCAGTTACCGCGTTTGGTGGTGCCTCGGCTGCTGATTTTATCGCCAGTGAACTGGACGGTAGACTCATTCAGTTTGAGAACAACGAAAACGCAGGTTCCTGCCTGAACGTGACGGGCGATTGGATAACCACGAGCCCGGAGAAGACAAATCTTTCGCATACTGCCTGGTATGCCGAGTATGATGCCAGTGAGGATGGCGTAGTCCTTTCTCATGACGGCAAGTTTATCGGTCGTATGCCCGTTGTGAACGACGGAAACTTTAGTTCCAAGCATATCTCGGCCGTTTCAAGCAAGGCTGAGGCCGGACGTTATCGTCTTTATCCTATTGAGGTTGACGGCGTAACGGTTTATGGTCTTGCCTGTACGCGTGACACCGAGGGAAACCTGGTTGAGGCAATTGGTCAGACCGGTGCATACGGTAATGCTACGGGATGGTGGATTCAGGATGGCGGTGCCGGCACTGGAACTCCCGTAAACCGCTGGGGCTCCGGTGCGCCTACTTCAAAGTGGAAATACAGTTTCATTGACGAAGTTCCTGTTGTTGTCAGCCAGGCGACCGGTACAAACTACAATGGCGGTACGTCAGCTACTGATACCGGTTGGGGCAAACTGTGGAAATCCGATAAAGATGCGACCGTCCCCGAGGTTCATATCAACGTAGCTTATAACAACATGAAGTACGTAAATGGCGCGCTTTGTCTTGCTCCCGGTGCGGGTTGTGACTACACGTTTACTTCTGCAGACCCGCTGTATTATGTAGTAAAGGTTGAGTTTGATTTTACATCAACTGATCATACGACTACAATTACCGCTGACGGCGTTACATTGACCGCAAGCGATGAAGTTCAGCATTTTGAGATTGTGCGTAACTACGGTGAAGCTGCATCGATGCACATGGCCGGAGGTAACCACGAAATCAACACTACGAATTTCATCGTGACCCTTCGCAAGTTGCCGAGGGCTAAAGTCATGGAAACGTATCTTAATCTTAAGGATACGTATGTAGGTTACACTGAGTATCCTGAAATTTGGGATGCAGAGGTAGCAAACTCGGTAGTCGCTTCGTTTGAGGAACAGTTGGATGCGATTTTCCCGACTTATGTTACCACTGATGACGTTACTGCCGCAAATACTTTATATGAAGAAAATAAAAAGCAGATTAACGCTACTGCGGATGGTAAAACCGTTTCTCTGCGTAACTTTCAGCATAGCGACCGCTATATGTCGACCGGAACGCATGCGGATGGAAGCCTTCGCGCGCATACGACTGACAATCCCGACGACCTGAATGCCGTATGGATTCTTAAGTTTGATAAGGAAACAGGTGCTTTCCGCCTTCATAATTATCTGAGCGAGCGCGAAATCGGCCATATTACAGCGGACGAGACCCCCGTGCCTATGGAAGAAGAGGGAGTCGATGGCCATCTTTATGACCTCACCATGACTTACCATCAGGATGCTCATTTTACTGGCCATGTTGTCGGATTTACCGATAGAGCCGCAAGCGGTCACACTTATCTGCACTGCGGTGGTGCGAATACCAATCACATCCCGGAGGGTGGTAACCGCATCGTGAAGTGGAATTCACCTGAATCTTCAGCCGCTTCCGGTTGGTTTATCAGTTTTGTTGAGATTGTCAATCAGATGGACGCCCTTAAGTCTCTTGAAGGTCAGGCAGTGGTCATTTCAGACGTTGACAATGGTACGCATCTTGCCGCTGTTTCCGATTCTGAGGGTGCTTATACTCAGGTTGGTTTCAGTGCCGCATTGCGCCCCGCAGCTGTCTGGAACATTCAGGTGAATACCAAGACAGGCAAGCTGACTCTTAAGAACCTGGTTACGGAGAAGTATGCCAACGACCTGACCTCTCCGCTCAGCGCCGAGTCCAATTCGACCATCAAGGTTGACGATGTTGAGTCGATGCTCGATACCTGGCACATCATCCCCACGGCTGCAACGCCCACTGAGGAGGATGCGAAATATTCAATCAAGGCCATTTCCGACGAGCAGAAGGAGGAAATCATTGCTCAGCTGCATCTCCTTTATGGTTCAATCGGCAATGAACCGGGCTTGTTCGTATATGAAAATGCAGAAGATAACGAAACTTCCAATCAGTTTGCGGATGCAATTGACGGCTATAACAGCGAAGATAACTTCGACTACGAAGCAGCCCACAGTGCTTTCGTCTTTGTAGAGTCACATGCTTTGGTTCTCTTTGACATGAAATCTATTGAAGGTCCTGCACTGATTCAGATTGCTTACACTCCGTATAGTTATGTTACTACCTGGACTGGCCAGTGGAACGGAAATAACCGACTCCAGGATCATAATGCCTCTGATGGTAGTCTTGCTTGTGGCAATCAGGATGTGACCTTTGTTTATGACAATGGAAAGCTATATAGCCTTGCATCTGGTCTTGCTGTTATTAATAACAATAACAAGCCTTCAATGTGTGGCGAAGAAGACCTGGAGGCAAATGTCAATGATGCGATTGCAATTGATTTCTGCGCTGTCGATAAGAATGAATTAGTGACGACCGACGATGGAGTTGCCCATCATTGTTATGCAGTTAAGGTTGACGGAACTGACCTGACCTTTGGCGGTTCGTCCGGTGGTGGCAATTATAGAGTTGGTGGTTTGGGTGGCATTACCGGCGCTCCTGCCACAAACTATGCTTACACCGTGCAGTATGTCAAGAATCTGACTATTGATGTTGAAGAGGGCGGTTACAAGCTGTGGCGCACTCCGGTTGCCGTTAACTTCGGTGGCGTTGAAAATAATGGCGCATACATTGTTAGCGTCTCTGGCTCAGAGATTACCACTACTGCTGTTGATGGTAGCGACACCTATGGCGCCGGTACCATGTTCATCCTGACTCAGACCGTCAACCTCAATGTTGAGAACGGCGTTGCTGCCGGTTCGGTTCCGACTGCTGGTCTCGGTCACCACGCCAAGCAGGCTCACACGATGAAGCCGGGCAAGGTTTATCTGACCATCCACGCGGACCAGACGGTTGCGGCTCCTGTAACTCCTGAGGTTCAGGGCGTTTATCGTGATGCTGTTTATTTCGACGGCGAGCAGAAGTCAGTCAAGATGTATGTTGAAATGCCTACTGAGGAAACCACTAAGGTTCTGGGCGCGCATGAGGCAGTCATCGAGGCTGACCAGTCGGAGAAGGAGTCAGTTCTGGAGCATGGCGGCGCAATGATGCTTGCTCTGGGTGGCTCGAGCGATACGACTCAGCTTGGCGAGATTTCAGCCGAGAGCACTAAGGTTGAGGGTGTTTATGACCTGCAGGGCCGCAAGTTGGCCGCTCCTGTTAAGGGC
>CAYVUJ010000197.1:0-3626 GCA_964454825.1 uncultured Lachnospiraceae bacterium
AGCGAAAAAGAAATTCTTAGTCTAAACAAAACCCATACAGACGGAATGGGAAATAAATATTTTGAGGTTGGAGCTAGAATTAAAGTTCCTGGAGAATTCGCTGCAGATGATAGCAGACTTGCAAACAGAAAAACTTCAGCAGAGGCTCAAAATGATTATGTAATTTCTGGCGGTGCCGCAAGAGAACAAGCTGCAAATGCAGAATCCGCAGCAAGAAAAAATATAACTTGGACAGAAAAGAATTTTAATACTTTTGAAGAAATTGCACGTAATCTATTTAAGAATGAAGGGATTGACAACCCTTCAAATCTTCAATTAAGCGTAAGAATAAATGATTTAAAAAAATCTAATCCGACATTGAAAGATGGAGCCTTAAAGGGTAAAACTATTAATGCAGGAGTTAGTGAAGCTAAATTCAATGAGATTTCCCGTGCAGAACAGCAAAAGAAAGCTCAAGCAGCCTTAGACAGACAAAACAAAATAAGACAAGAAAATTATACTATAGCAAAAGAGCTTTTCGATTATTGTGATAATAATAATTATGCATGTAATGATCAGAAATTTAAAACTTTATTACATAAGATTACCCCTAATAACGTTGTTGGGGTGCTAGAACAATACGACTCATATTTAAGTAAAATAAAATCTAATGATACAAGCTTAATAGATACAATTCGTTCAGAATATGGTACTGCAGATAATCAAGAAGCTCTAATTTATCTAATTAATCAACTTGAAAAAGCCGCAGAAAATGCCGGTGTGAATAAATATGATATTCAAGCAAGCGTATCAACATATAGAAGTTTAGTTAAATCTTACAGATCAGGAAAAGCAACTACACGCAGCTTGGAACAATACGCAACAGATGTGATGAACCAAATAAAATCAGCACAAAACAGAGGCGGTTCAATTTCCGAAGCCAATGCGATAGGAAAATTTTCTGGTCAAGCAGCCGAATTGAATAATGCCACCCAATCCGAATATTCAGAAGCAAGAGCGGGTGATAACTGGGCAGCAAAAACAGGAGATTTCCTTTGCGGTTTAGTTGGCTGCAAGACTGTAGGAGATATGAATGCTAAACTTGGTACTTATGATAAGGGTATGCAGGATTTAATAAAAGCAGCTCAAAGTGGCGATGTAAAAGCTTTTAATGATAAATACTACGCAATGTTTGGTATAGAATTTGACGCCGCAAAAGTTCAAGCACGTGAAAACGCTATGAATAAATATTCTATTGCAAAAGCTTACGAATCAACTCGTAATTTCTTTGGTAATCTGGGAAAAACAATAAGTGCAGAAAAAGGTTTATATCAGAATAAAAATAGCGAAGAATGTTGGAAAGGTGTTTGTTCAAGTTTAGCACGTAAGTACAAAAATTCAGAAGTGACATCTGAAAAATTTGCACAAATGATCGAAGCTTATGCAGGCGGAAACAATTTAAAATTCGGAACTGTTCAAGAAAAATTTGCAGCATTGCAGCATTTTATAAAAACATCTTATGATACAGCAGAAACCAATAGAATTCAAACTATGGGCGGCAGAACCTTTGGAGAGTTAGAAAATGATATTGAAAGTTGCAACAATGCCATGTTCGGCTCTAAGGGAAATCTGCTTCCTGAAGTTAAAGAATTTAATGAAAACATGCAAAAAACTGCAGCATATACCGAAATGGCTGTCGAAATTGGTATTACAATGGCAACAATGATGCTTCCGGGACTTGGGGCTGCCGCAATGACAAAAATGGCAACCACCGCAGGAAGACTTGGTGCAATGGGTATAAGACTCGCTAAAGGGCTTAACGTCGCAGCAAAGGGCTTCAACGTAATAACAAAATCAATGGCAAGTGAAAGTATGGCTACTCGTATGGTTGTAAATGGTGCGATGACAACCTTCGGAAGCTCCGCAGGACAATATGTAACAAAAGGTGAAGTCGATTTTAACCAAGCTCTTAAAAATGGTTTATACGGTTCTTTGGGTGCGGCATCTTCTAAAATTTCAGAACAGTTTGTAGAAATGTTATCGACAAGATTAACCTCAAGCTTAGGTCAAAAAGTTGTACAAGAAGCAACCGAAGATATCATTGATGCAATATCTTCATTTATCGTGGAAGCTGGAAATTACGGTTCAATTGATGCATACACAGACGCAGCAATGAACTTTGTAATGTCAAGAATTGGCGGTTCAAAAAGTAAAGAAAAAGTAAACAATACAAAAACTTCCGCAGCAGCTCCTAAAACCGAAGTACCAAATATTAAATCATCAGAATTTAAACCTGAAGTTGAAACATCTGAAATGAGGATGGCTGCAGGTATGTCCGAACATATTGGAGGCCCAAAACCTGCTAATGTCGCAGAAACAGAAATAAATAGACGAATTATTATGGGTGGACTGGACGAAAATCAGCCAAGAAATTTTGTTGAAATGAGTTCTCAAAACACAAGATTAGAAGATCAAGCCTTTGTGTCATTCTTAACAGGTGATTTGAATAATAATTTGAGTACTAGATATGCAAATGCAGCAGAATCATTCGATAAAATTGTTAACAATCATGCCGGTGAAATTGACGTTTTAGCAAAAAAATACGCCGGGAATAATGAACAGTTTGCTCAGGAAGTCACAAATCTTCTTAGTAAGGATTTTGGAATGGAGTCACTTCAAGTTACTATTAATAACTCAATTGGTTCGGATGCAAGATTTAATTGGGTTGACGGTAGAATTGAAATAAGTGGTTCAATAACTGATAAAAATCAAATTGTTGAATTGATAAAACATGAATACGTACATGCTCTTCAATATAAAGATGTCGTAAATCAAAAAGGTGCAGATGGCATTCGTGCTCTTATCAACGGTAATTCCGGAATTCCTGACTCTCAAAAATCTCAAATGATAGAAAGAGCGTTAAATAGCGATTACAACAAAAACTTGATAGCAAATAGTGCAAACGCTTCTAAAACTGCTAACGGTAGTATAGACAACTATATTACAGATATTTATACTACAGAGTTGGCAAATCCTGCACGAACCGCGGATGCAAAATACAGAACACAATTAACAGAAGCAGAAGCTTATACTATCGGAAGTAACTCAACTGCCGGAAGAGTTCAAGACACTTACAGATTTGACAGTCCTTCTTCTTTGAAAGAATCTGAAGATTTGATTAAATACTATAAAGAACAAATAGCAGAAGGTAAAACCGTTACTGAGGCAGATATTGATAAAGAATTAGATTTATCTTGTCATCAAGATGGAAGGTTCCCTGAATCTGATATTTCAAAAATTAAAGCACGTTTGTTAGATGAATTACGGAGTTTAGATAGCGGACTTGAAAATGTTGCAGCATTACATGATGCGGCTAAAAAATATGGATTTAGTAGTACATCTTCTGTAAAAGAATCTGAAGATTTAATTAAATACTATAAAGACCAAATAGCAGAAGGTAAAACCATTACTGAGGCAGATATTGATAAAGAATTAGACTTATCTTGTCATCAAGATGGAAGATTTCCGGAATCAGATATTTCTGCCATAAAATCCAGAATTCTTAATGAAGTAGAAGGGGTCAAAGATGTTACCACTTCATTCCAAACAAAAACAAATAATACTATTGATAACAACATGTTCCCGGC
>CAYVUJ010000198.1:0-3625 GCA_964454825.1 uncultured Lachnospiraceae bacterium
GGGTCGTCAAGATCGCCGGTGCCCATGTAGTATGCCTCGTACTTCAGCGGTACAACGCCCATAGCAGCCATACTGCTTCTCATGTTGGACGCGTTGAATGCGTTGTCATTGGTGTCAAAGGTGAAGTTGAACTTGATCTGCTCAGCCTTTGCCTTATCGCCTGCGAGCAGGTTGTAGTCAGCAGATGCGAATACCCAGTTGTCGCATGCGACAGATGCGGAGTTGTACATAACAAGCGCACGGTTTATGAGCCACTCGCCGACATCACCGACCGCGCCGGTAGCGCCCTTATTGATATCCTCCTGAGTGACGATGTGGTGACCGTACATGGGACGGGTATCCGAAAGGACGAGCTCGCCGTTGAAGTACAGCTCGATCGTGTCGCCAATCTGCTTGACGCCGAGACGGCCCCACTCTGCGGGCGTTTCGCTTGCCTTATCAGCTACCTGCCAATCATATGTCTTGTCGGAACGAGCGTAGATCTCAGAACGATCGATACCCTCGTTCGTCTTAGCTCTTGCAAGAACAAACGTCTTTTCGGAGATATCGTAACCTGCATAAACGGTGTAATCAGTGCCGAGCCAGAAGCCGACGAAGGAGAAGGTCTCATCAACAATAGCAGTACCGCAGATCGCCATATCGATAGCGGTAGCATAACCCACCTCAGTGCTGTATGCATTGGCGGAAACGGACTGATCATCAGCGTATCCGGACTCATCAAGAATGGTCGAGATGTTGTTGTCAGCATCACCGGAACCGGCGAAGATGATCTGATCTGCGTACTCAACCTCTTTTACGGGCACCATCTGACGCATACCCTCAACGGTCTTATCGTGGTCAGTAGCATCCTTATCGTTGAGAACGACCGCGTTAGAACCGGGGTTGACATAGGGGAACCAGGGCTCCTTGGGATCGTAAGATGCGCCGGTGATGCCGCTGCCCCAGTTCAGGTAGCTGTTCCACTTGCCGGTTGAACCGGGATTAGTAACAGGGTCAGCCGCGTTAAGAACGGTTGCGCTCACGCCGAGAGCATAGCCCGCACCGAAGTTCTCCAGGCTGAGGTTGCCGGCGAATGCTGCGGTAGCTTCGATCTCTTCCCAGGGAAGCGCGATCGTCATGACGGTAACGCCGGGGTTTTTGACGTTCTCATTGGCGTTGACCATGTTGAGCATGACACCGCGGTAACCGTCGTTCATGATAGTACCGGACTCAGCGGCGGACATGTTTACGACCTGGTACGGACTTCTCTTGAGGTGTACGTGACTCAGATTATCCTCGGCCTCAGGCTTAGAGGCATCGAATTTGTCGTTGGGGTAGTATACGTTACCAACACCGATATTAAGCACGCTGTTGAGGTTGGACCACGGTCTCTTATACTCCCACCAATCGAAGTGAGTCTTGTTGTAATCGTAGTTGAAATCGCCGACCTTCATAACGCCGTTCGGGCCGAGCGGATCGATCATGAACTGGAGCGCGTCGCCGTCCCAGATAGCCTGGTTGCCGGCAGTCAGGCAGTAGCCGTCGGGATCTGTGATCTCGGCTGCGACATAGAAGTTGTCGTTATCCCACGCAAACCAGAGCTTATACTCAAGCTTGGACCATGCTCCGTCGGGAGTGTTGTCCGCAGTCTGCTTGTCATCCTTATATTTCTGCTCAAAGGAATATTCCCAAGCAAAGAGCTTATTGTTGTTCGGCTCGTTTGTTTTCCAGGTGTTCGCCTCGGAAGCCTTAGCAACAACGGTCGGCTCGCCCCATACAGAGCGGTCAACGGCCCCCAGCTCCTTCAGTGTGGTATTTGTGGGGTTGCCTTTCGCATCGATATCGAACGTCGGCTTCTGGGAAAGTGCATATGCCTGCACGGTATCCACCCAGCCGTTCGCTTCGTCACCCTTGTATCTGTCAGCCGGATCAGCGGCAGAAACAGATGCAGCGAGCGAAGAGAGAAGCATCATGCCCGCGAGTGCGAGTGAAAGAATCTTCTTCATTTCATTGTCTCCTTAAGTGTTTTTTGTTGGGGAAAGGAGCCCCTTCCCCCTATCGGTTGTAGATATTGTACCATTTACATCGCCCAAAGTCAAGTGCTTTTCGGCTTTTTCTAACCATACCGTAAAAAAAATGTTTCCAAATGGGGTCAAAAAAAGGAGGAGCTGTACGCGGTGAGCAGCTTTTGACCTTCCGGCTCCGCCGCGGGGCGATCCCACCCTCTCAAAATTTTTTTGACGGAGAAGGGGGCCCTTTTTCCCCAAAAAGGCCCCCAATAAATATAAACAACAATTACTTCTTACTTTCTCCCCAGCGCTGCCTTGAGCACGAAGAGGGTACCGAGCATCAGCACGATGGATATCGGAAGCACGATGAGCCAGTTCGGCACAAAGCCCGCAATAATGTAGCTTACGAACGACACGCCCGCGACGGTCATCGCATACGGAAGCTGTGTCGAGACATGGTTGATATGGTTGCACTGCGCGCCCGCCGACGCCATGATGGTGGTATCAGAGATCGGTGAGCAGTGGTCGCCGCAGACGGCGCCGGCCATGCATGCGGAGATCGCAACGATGGTGATCGTGCCGCTCTCAGAGCCGAACACGCTCAGCACGATCGGAATGAGGATTCCGAACGTACCCCACGAGGTTCCGGTGGAGAAGGACAGCCCGATAGCAATAAGGAAGATGATCGCCGGCAGGAAGTACTGCATCGCGCCCGCGCCGGACTCGACGAGACGGGAGATGAACAGCTTCGCTCCGAGGCTGTCGGTCATGGTCTTGAGCGTCCATGCACAGCAGAGGATCATGATCGCGGGAACCATCGCCTTGAAGCCCTCGGGAAGCGCATTCATGCAATCCTTGAAGGAAATCACGCGGCGGCAGAGGAAGAAGATCACGGAAAGGATCAGCCCCGCAAACGATCCGTAGACAAGGCCGACAGATGCGTCACTTTGCGAGAATGCGGTGATGAACTTGTGATATCCTTCTTCTCCTTCGGTGAAGAAGCCGCCGGAATAGATCATGCCGATGACACATGCGATGATGAGGAACACGACGGGTACGATAAGATCGCATACGCGTCCCTTGTCGTTGCCCTGCATCTCGTCGGCCATCTTGTCGACGCTCTCAGTCACGCCGGTGGTGAAGAGATCGCCGTTCAGTGCGTTTGCCTCATGCTTTCTCATCGGACCGTAGTCAAACTTCGAGAACGCAAGGAAAAGCATCATTACAATAGTGAGGATAGCGTAGAAGTTGAAGGGGATCGAAGAGATGAAGAGCGACATGCCGTCCTTCGCGCCGGATCCCTTCGCAAAGCCCGCGACAGCCGCCGCCCACGAGGAGATCGGGGCGATAATGCACACAGGCGCCGCCGTTGCATCAATGAGGTACGCCAGCTTTGAGCGGGAGACCTTGTGCTCGTCGGTGACAGGACGCATCACGGAACCCACGGTGAGGCAGTTGAAATAGTCGTCGATGAAGATGAGCACACCGAGGACTATAGTCATTATCTGCGCACCCACACGGGATTTGATGTGCTGTGCGGTCCAGCGTCCGAAGGCGCGGGAGCCGCCCGCCTTGTTCATCATGGCGACAAGCGCGCCGAGCAGGACAAGGAATATCAGGATTCCGATATTGTAGCC
>CAYVUJ010000199.1:0-3611 GCA_964454825.1 uncultured Lachnospiraceae bacterium
CGAACTTTCTCACGCAAGTTTCCTTATTTTACAAGCATTTAAAGTAGTTTGAATCCAGCCAGTCCTTTGGGATTACAAATAAGCTTAAATCTATATTTAATTACTCTGACCTCTGCTAAAATTTGCAAAGGTTTAACATTTTTTCTGTTTTACTTTTTATTAAACCTGACTAATTTATTATAAGGTTGGGAGTTTGTATAAATGGCAGATTTAAGAAAAGATTTTAAATATTGGTTGATTACGCATAGCTGCAAAGAGCAAACAGCCTACGAATATGTCAAGCGTATTGATAGAATTTGTAATAAACTCTTTAACGACCGTCGCGATTGGGAAACTCTGGCTCAAAGTATCCATCCTGTACTTTTGCTATATTTACTATGTCCAACACAAACACTATCGAAACCGACTGATCTAAACACAATCTGTCGCCTATTATCTGAAAAAAATATACTCTCTATAATAAAACAGTTTTTTGATGACTTTCGTTTATATATATCTTTTGATGATTTTTTGTTTTGGCTATGGAATGAAAGCAAAGGCAAACGACTAAACAAAACAGCAGTCTTAAAATTTTATCACTTTCTACAAGGCACTGAATGTCATGAAATTGATATAATCACTCTAAAGCCTCTTAATTTTGATGATATTTGTAATCATTTGTCAAACATTGTAACTTATCAAGGCTTATTCAATATAGAAGTTCAGGAATATGCCAATGAACACAATGCTAAGACTGTTGTGCCTAGAAAAAATCCTCTCACAGATGAAGACTGTGATTTCTTAGGTATTCAAGACTCTGCAGATTCATTAGAGTGCTCACCAAAAACATTTAAAAGGATAGTTAAAAACCAATACACGAAAAGAAATGAACAATTTTCATTAAATTATGATGACAATCGCAAATGTAGTAATATTGAAGACATCCATACATATTTAAAAGAACACCACCATCCCTCCCATCACACCTACCCCGGTGGAGCTTATAATCCTAACTCTAAAAAAAATTGGTGTGATGCCCCCAAAGCAGCTGAGATAATTGGCTGTTCCGTTTCTACTGTAATTCAATATAGAAAAGATGATAAATTAACTTACACAGATTATACTCCCAGACACATTTTATATTTTATCCCTGATGTTGAGCGTATTCGCGATGAACGGCAAAAAACTAAGCGTAGAAAAAAGAAACATTAATTCTATAACTATGCTTCTTTTCTAACCTTTCTTATCTTTTATCTTAATATCTAATTTTTTTCATACAAATAAATTTATCCGTCCACTTTTATGATTTTATTTTTTGAATTTTGCTAAATATAAAGAAAACGTAGAACGAGCTCGTCCTGCAAATTGTTTTAATAATTTGAAGGATAAATATCATGAAAAGTTCTAAAAACACCAGAAAAACTATTAAGAATATTATTGAAAACACTTTGACTTCGCCAACAACCGTTGCAGCAATCAAAAAATACAATTTAGAGAAGTTTGTTTATACAACCCTTCCGCCTGAGAAATATATTTTTGGTAACATAAGATCGGTTGAAGTATCCATTCAAGTCCTCAAATATAATAGCCTCTTGCAGCCTGGTCTTAAAAGCATTCCCAAGCGTGCTGGAGCTCATCCGGGAAAAGGAATTCCAAGCAAACAGGCACTGGTTGAAAAACTGTATGGCTTAACCCGCTATCAGCGAGAGCTAATTGAAAAAGCTGATTTCAGTTACATGGATCAAGCAATCAAAATAGCTAGGGAAACTAAAAAGCCAACGGATATTAATAAAATGATGAAAATCAAAAAAGATGAAGAATTGACTAAAAAAGCAGAGGCAAAGCGCCAAGAAAAAGAAGCAAGAGAGGCAGAGTTTGCCGCCAAGGTAGAAAATGCCACTAAGGCTTCACCTGATCAATTGTTTGGAGCTGCTTTGGTTGATTTAACTTTTGCCCCTGAAGATTTTGATTATAACTCTGTATCTTTACCAATGGCTGATAATTCGCTGATGCTTCTAGCTGTTAGACCTAAAGATATGACAAGAGCCATGGAAATTATCAAGAGCTGGCAATTCAATTATGTTGATAATGCCATTTGGAATCGTGATTTTACAAAGCCGGGAAGTTGTTGGTGTGATAACAAGCATACAATGCTGCTGATTGCAACCAAAGGTAATCCCGAAGCCCCTATAAAAGGTTTTAGTCTGATGTCTGTTTACTATGAACGCCAAACTTCTGAGACTGTTTATATTCCCGACTATTATTATGATATGATTGAACAAATGTGCCCTGGACAACAATACTTAGAGGTGTTTTCTCACCGTCAGTATAATGATAGCTGGCATATCTTTGAACTAACCCTTAACAAATAAGAAAGGATTTTTAACTATGAGTAATAAAATTTATTACACAGCCGTCTGTTCTTCAGGCGGCATAGGTACCTCAAAAAGTAAATACATTGGCTATGAGTGTGCCGTTGCTGCTGAGTTGCTTCCTGACAGAGCTCGCTTTCACCAAGGGGGTCACCCTAAAACTAAGATGGTGTATGGGGATTTCACTAAAAAAATTGATGAAATAGCCCGTCTGCATATTGAAAAAAACTGTAAAGGCATTTTGTTTACCTTGCCTTGCCAGCCGTTCTCGTTGGCGGGAGGTCAACATTTAGGTGATGAAGTAACTTGGTTATTTTTATACGCCATTCAACTCATTAAAAAAATTATAGAGCTTGGTGGAGATGTTGACTGGATAATGTGGGAAAATGCTCCCTACTTCATCCGTAACGAACAAGATGAAATTATAACCGATAGGTTGGGCGGAAAAACAATACTACAACATATTACCTCTGTGCTTGGGGTATATGATTTTCATGTTCACGCTAAAATTCTTGATGCCAGTTTTTATGGTACGGCACAGGCCAGAAAAAGAGGTATCATCTTGTGTCGGCGCGGTAAGGTGTGGAATTTTCCGGTTCCTGATGATAAGCAACCAACCTACCTTGATGTTATTGGCGATAGAAAAATATATACAGCGTTAGACTCTTCACGAATGAGAGATCCTGACAATGAATTTCATCGCATTCCGTACGTTTCACCTGTTCAAGAGGCTTTTATTCGTTTGATACCATCTGGCAAAGCTGCTATCAAATTCTTTGAAAAAATGGGGTGGTCGCGTTCTTTGATTGTTAATCCTGATGGAACACCAACTCAGGCACAGCATATAAATAGCGCATTTGCCCGAAATTCGTAGAATACTCCAAGCCATACCATCATTCAAAGCAGTGATTCATTATGCGGTGATTGGACTTTGCATCCGGGGAATCCTATTGGCACAGATGCTCAAGGGTGGACTATTTATAGTGATCCGAGACCATATAGCGTTGCTGAAATTTTTGCATTAACCGGATTGGATAGCAACTTTATTAAAGCTATACCAGCTTGGGCCAGACCAAATGACGACTTGCTCAGGCAGCTCTGTGGCGAAGCATTGCTTCCGAACCTGTTCAACAGATGCTTGGAAAGCTTGAAAGACTAAATGTTAGAAATTGATTAAGGGGTGGTTTCGGTCACCTCTTTTTTTATACCTCGGTAAATTTTTGCAGAGGTTAACAACACTCCTTTATATATCTATGTAAC
>CAYVUJ010000200.1:0-3609 GCA_964454825.1 uncultured Lachnospiraceae bacterium
GTTCCGCAAAAATAGGAGGATTTTGCAAATGCATAAAAATGTTTTTTCTTACTACATCGGCGTTTGTCTATCATGCCTCGAACTGCTCTTAATGCTCAAATTCACGTATTTTCCGCTATTTCTCATCTTTATCGGTATTTTCACTGCATTTCCACTGTTCTTTTTCATAGTAAAAAATAAAGGAAACAGGTATTTGCGACAGGACATCTGTGCTGATGCGCGTAAAAATCGCTTTCTGTGGATATATGATGAAGAGCACAGTGATTTTCTCACAGGTGTTTTCACATGTGCAAAAATATTGTTATTTATTGCATATGCTTCGGTGCTGTTGATACTGATTGAGAATATGTCGGTTACAGCATGGTCGGTCCTGCCGCTTATTATGGTGATTTTCACAATATATCTGAAAGCCGTTTCTTCGAAGTTCACCGATGATGATTACATGATCGGAAGCTGGGAAAACGGACTTTCGGGTGATGAAAGATTTTATTTATACAAATCTCTTCACGCATTTGTGACAATGGCTGTCCTGCCGATTTTTACTCTTTGCTTCTACGGCAATCAGATAATCCGTTCTGCGGGACCGTTTGTTATCCTTGCGTTATTTGGGTGGGGATCAACAGCAGTCTCAAAGCATTTTAAGTTTGAATGATTGATTAAGGGGTGTATTATGGCAAAAAAACATCTTGCAATAGATCTGGGCGCGTCAAACGGACGTGCGATACTCGGCTCGTTTGACGGTGAGCGCTTCACTCTTGAGGAGGTCCACCGCTTTGGGAACGATCCCGTTGCACTCGGGAGTTCGTTTGTCTGGGATACCTACCGACTTCTGCATGAGATAAAAACGGCGATCTCAAAGCAGATCGCGGCTGGTGGAATGGATACCGTAGGTATCGACACATGGGGCGTCGACTACGGATATATCGACGGCACAGGGGCACTGCTCGGTTCTCACTACAATTACAGAGATGAGCGCACAGCGGGAATGGAGACTGAGGTCTTTGAGAAAATTTCAGCCGAAAAGCTGTACGCGATCTCGGGGATACAGTCGCAGAATATCAACACGCTGTATCAGCTCGCCGCAGACCTCAAATACCGTTCGCATGTCGTAACTTCGGCGCAATCGGCGCTCTGGACGCCCGATCTTCTCGGATATTTCCTGACCGGGGAACGTGTGTCGGAGTATACCATCGCATCCACCGGAGGCTTCGTAGACGCCAAAAAGAGGGCTGTTTCCGATGATATTCTCCGCGCCGTCGGCTACGATCCGTCGCTGTTTGCGCCGGTCGTCATGCCCGGACAGCGCATCGCCACGCTTCGTTCGTCGCTCGACGACAATTTCGCGGCCGAGGATATCGCATTGGTCTCAGTCCCGTCGCACGACACCGCAAGCGCTATACTTGCGATCCCGTCCGCGTCTAAGGATTCCTTATTCATATCGAGCGGAACATGGTCGATCATGGGCGTGGTCTGCGATGAGCCCGTGCTGTCGCAGGACGCAATGAAGCTCGGATTTTCGAACGAGGGCGGTGCATTTGGCAGGATCACCTTCATCAAGAACATAATGGGTCTGTGGCTCGAACAGGAAAGCCGCCGCCAGTGGAGGCGGCAGGGCAAGGAGTACACCTACGATGAGCTTTCGTCTCTTGCCGCGGCGGCAAGACCCGCAAGGTCGCTCATCGATCCGCTTGACGTGCGCTTCCATCCGGCGGGAGATATGCCCCGGCGTATCGCAGAATACTGCCGCGAGACAGGCCAAAGCGTGCCGGAGACGCCCGGCGAGATCGTGAGATGCGTCTTTGACAGCCTCGCCCTTTGCTACCGCCGCACCGCCGAGGGCATCGAACGCCTTACCGGAAAGAAGTACGGTTCGATCAACATTATCGGCGGCGGAACTCGCGAGGCGCTCCTTTCCCGGATCACTGCAAATGCGACAGGCCGCACTGTCATCGCCGGACCGGCGGAGGCGACAGCGCTCGGAAATATTGCAATGCAGGCGTATGCCGCAGGCGAGCTTTCCTCTGAGGATGAGCTCAAGGATGCCGTCTGCGCTGCATCGAGCACGGAGACATTTCTTCCCGACGCAAGTGAGGCCGATATGTGGGAGGAGGCATATGACGCCTTCCTGAAGCTCGGCACCGGGAATTAAGCTTTGCCGATGAGGTAATACCATGAATAAAGCATTTTTCTCCGGTGTATCTGCACTTCTGTGCGTTTTTGTCTGTGTCTGCGCGCTTTTTTCCTGCGCGCGGACGACGAGAACGCAGCCCAAGCGCACAACGGTATCGGAAGAGGAAAGCACCGAGATCACAACGCAGAACGTGGATACCGACCAAAGGATATGCATCGATCCGGGGCACGGCTTTGCTGACAGAGGCTTTCTTTCGCCGTATATTGATGACGACGAGAAGAGCATCACGCTCAATTTCTCGTCACTACTCTGTAATGAGCTGATATCGCGCGGATACGATGTGTGCATGACTCACGACGGGGTCACCTTACCGCTCACCCAAAAGGACAACGGCGACGGTGTGTTCGATGCGAAGGAGCGCGCTTCGGCTGTCGGCGAGCGTGCTGTCGATTATTTTATCTGTGTACATTGCAGTACATATGTGGGGGATGACCCGGGGAGCGTCAGCGGGGCGAGGATATATTATTTCGCCGATGCGAATGACAATCTGAACAGTACCGTGCGGGCGTGCGATCTAATGTGCAAGAATATCGGTGATGCCTTCCCGGATGCAACAGCTCCCAGGGTGATCAAGACCCATGCGTCCGACGGTGACTCCGTCATGCAGCTTGTGGATTCGTGTGCTCTTACTTTGAATCTTGCGTTCATGAGCTGTGAGCGGGATGCAAAGAATCTGATCGACGAAAAGTGGACCGCCCGTATGGTAAAGGCCGTGGCGGATGCTGTCGACGATTATTTTGTCTCAAGATGAAACATAATGAGCGCTCTTTGAGTGAGGAGTGCTCTGATATTACCCGCATTTTTTAACAAAAAAAGGGTGCTGTCGTGTGAGGGCAGCACCTTTTGAAATTGAGTTTGTCGCCGGGTATTGTTACACATCCTTGTAAAAATCATCTCCGAGATTATTACGTACGATGTCCCAAAATACATCATCAATCGTTTCATCATTGGAGGATTTTGCCGTATCCGTCGGAGGAACTAATACATATTGACCGTTTGCATCATATTGATATGTATATCCCTCGAGTTCCTTCTGCGCAGCCCCTGCTCGTGCTTCTCGTTCTTCTTTTTCCTTTTCCTGTTTTGCTTTCCATTCTTCATATTCTTTTTTGGATTTTTCCACTTGTCGCGTAGTTTTTACTTCAAGTGTAGTAGCTATTGCCTTGAAAAAAGGAGTGTATTTTTCCTCTTCAAAGGAAAACCGAGGTACAACTACCACTATAGCTACAAAAATTACTGCAACAGACAGAACAACAGCTATTACCGCAATGATTACAAGTTCTACAATACCGTCGGTTGAAGATAATGACTCCGAATATAGGGTGGTGAATAAAAACGAATTATATCCGATCCATGCAAGACCTGCCAGCATGGTAATTGTCCAAAAAATAGCGATACAAAAACTGCCAATCGCACCC
>CAYVUJ010000201.1:0-3574 GCA_964454825.1 uncultured Lachnospiraceae bacterium
TTTTGATCCTTTCTTTCGCACTAACAATGTATGACCGTGGTTTATGACGGTAGAATAGAGATTTTCCCCCTCCCACGCTTTGCCCATTTTATAACTGCGGGCTACGGGCAAACGCCCGTCAGTCTGCCTTCTTCCGGATATGCTTCATTTCAAGCTTGATCGGCATGTCGCGTCCGAGGGTGGACACGATGACGGTAACCTCGTTTCCGTCGGAGGATATTTCGTCAAGCCGTCCGGAATAATCGGCGAACACACCATCCACAATGTCGACCATGTCGCCAACCTTGAGGGTGAGCTGCGTGGTCTTCTGCTCGCTTATGAGCGCCTCAATCTCCTCATCAGTGAGGGGCGAGGGCTTCGATCCGGGGCCGACAAAGCCTGTGACGCCGGTGATATTCCGGACGACGTGCCAGCTTTCATCGGTCATGGTCATTCTAATGAGCACATAGGATGGGAATATCTTCGCTTCGACCTCGCGCTCCGTGCCGCCGTCCGATTCGACGATCGTCTCGGTCGGGATGCGGATATCGTAGATCAAATGCTGAAGACCTCTGTTTTCGATGATCTTTTCAAGATTCATCTTAACCTTGTTCTCGTAGCCGGAATAGGTATGCGCGACGTACCATCTTGCGCCTACGTTCTGTTCGTTAAAGTCGCTCATGACAGGTCAGATCAGGCGGCTCAGTCCCACAATAGATGTGGAGAACACATAGTCAAGCAGTCCGAGAACGGCTGCTACGATGACCACAACTACAAGGACTATCGCGGTATTGATCGCCACATTACGGGGCGAAACCCAAACGATCTTCTTGAACTCCGCGCGGAAAGCGCGAAACCATGACGAGATTCTGGAGCCGAGAGACGGCTTGTCCTTCTTCTCTTTCACGTTCTTTTCCGCTTTTTTCTCAACTTTCCCAGCGGTATCGGGCGTGTTTTTCTCGATATCAGCCATGTCTTGCTCCTTCCTTACTTCGTTTC
Source organism: uncultured Lachnospiraceae bacterium (assembly GCA_964454825.1). Classification (GTDB taxonomy): domain Bacteria; phylum Bacillota; class Clostridia; order Oscillospirales; family CAG-272; genus UMGS1312. The sequence goes on from CAYVUJ010000201.1 coordinate 979, forward strand.
TCTGTGCAGAGTGTGCTTGCGGCAGAAACGACAATACTTATTCATTTCGAGTCTGTCAGGATCGTTCTTTTTGTTTTTCTTCGTATCGTAGTTACGCTGCTTGCATTCGCTGCAAGCGAGAGTGATCTTTACTCTCATTCTATCGGCACCTCCTTGAAAATTCGGGGAATATCCCCGTTGTTACGGTAAAGCAGGAGGGCGTTTTGGGCCGTATCCCGCCGTAGCTACCGTGCCTCCCTCTGAGCTTGGGACAGATCGCAAGTCGCGCACAAAAAAGACCTCCCCAGCGTGAGGTATGGTAATTTTAACACATATTACTCACTATGTCAAGTAATTTTTGAAAAAGACTTTCTGTTATCTTTCAGTTTTTTCCATCACTGCTTCGCACAGCATGTCGTCGGCGACGCCGGCGGCACTGCACACAGTCACTGCGCCGCGGTGCATTGCCCGAAGGATCCTGACGGCAAGCGCGCGGTCGGATGTAAGCTCCGGCAGATACACATGCTCATGCGTTCCGCCGTCATCCGAAAGCGAGTCGACCTCGATCCCGTAGAACGTCACACCGTCGTGAGTTTCAGACCTGAGCGAGTACCGTATTTTCATACAGCGTTTTCGAACGGATAACACAAAAATCCTTTTATTATCCGCGAGTTTTTTTCGGGCATTTCTTAAAACCATGTTGTCTTCCTTAATAAGTGAAACTTGCATCCGTTTGGTGAACTCTTCCACACCGTGTTTTCTCACTCCTGCTTCAATGAAAACGCGATGAAAAAACGACACAAGTTTACCACTTCGGGAAAGCACGAGCATTAAGACAGTGGAAAATATATCCAAGATTTACTTTAATTTACAGGAGTTATAATTTTTTATGAATGAAATTGCAATCAGAACAGCATTTTTACTTTATCCCCGCCGCCAACACATGATTGGCGATTTTTGCTCAAAAAAACGCCTTTTCTTTTTTATTTTTATGGACTTTTCAGAAAAACTGTGATACAATGGTGGCATCCAAAGCCAAAGGAGAGAAATTATGGCTGTTTACACTTATACAGGAAATAATTACATTCTTGAAATCACCGAGAGCGAGATCATCGTCAGGATGCAGGGCGCTCAGTGCACGCGTCTTATCCCGGGCGCGATCGTCGAGAAATTCGGCGAGAGCGCGATCGACGAGGTAAAGGAATCCTCCCTCGCAAAGATCAGCGAAACACGCTATGAGTGGACCGTCACCACCACGCTCTGGGAGAAAAAGATTGCCCTCGAGCTCGACATGTCCGGCTTCAACTTCAAGATCACCCTCAAAGGCAAGGGCAAGGTCGGCAAGATCAGCTACTTTGCCGCATCCCGAGGTGAGAATGTCATGGGTTCGCCCTTCGACTTCCACGAGTATTACATCCCGATCGACGGCACCGATCCGATGCTCAATCGTGTGAACAATTCCCTGCGCCCGTTCCGTTCGTTCTATGAGCTTCTCGTTCCGCCTCCGTACTTCTTCACCTTCTCCACACCGGATGTCGAAAAGAAGTTCTCCCTCGCGCTTCTCGCGAAGAAGGGGCAGTACAACTTCATCCACTATGACTACGAGGTCGACGAAGGCTTCACCGTCACCACCACCCTCGAGGGTCTGACAGAGGTCGACGGAGAGTTCGAGCTTCCGTTCATCCGCTTCTTCACCTCCGACAGCTATGACAGCGCCGCGGACGACTATGCGGCATACAACTTCGATTCCGGGCTTTGTGCTGTCAATAAGAGAGAGAACATGCCCCGCTGGTGGCGCGGCCCGTTCATCTGCGGCTGGGGCGAGCAGCCGATATACGGCGAGCAGAATCACATGTCCATCGCAGATTCCTCCTGCCAGGATATGTATGAGAAGATGATGGATATGTCCGACTACCGTAAGATGAAGCCCTCCGTGCTCATTCTCGACGACAAGTGGCAGGAGTATTACGGCTCATGTCTGCCTGACAAATCCAGATGGCCGGACATGCGCGGCTTCATCGACCGCATGCACGCGCGCGGCGTACGCGTTCTGCTCTGGTACCGCTTCTGGTGTCCGGACGGACTCGATGAGGACATGCTCATGACCGCAGACAAGCTTCCCTACCGCTTCGACTTCCTCCACGACACGAGATACGCCGATCCCTCCAACCCCAAGTACCGTGAATACATGAAGAAAACGATCCACACGCTCCTCTCCGACGAAGAGGGCTGCTACAACGCGGACGGCTTCAAGCTTGACTATGCGTTCCTCATGCCCTACGGTCCGACAGCGAAGAGCTACAACGGACAGTACGGTGCGGAGCTTCTCAAGACATACATCGACCTCTTCTACGAAGCCTCGAAGGCGGCGAAGCCGGACGCGCTTGTAAACTGCAGTCCGTGCCATCCGTACTTCAACGACGTCTGCGATCAGGCGCGACTGCACGATCCGGCGGGATTCAGAAACCACCGCGATATCATGGCGTACCGCTCCCGCCTGTACCGGGCGATGATGCCGGGCGTTCTTGTGGACGCGGACACCGCGGACTTCTCGACTCACGACAACGCGATGCGCTACTACCGTGTCATGCCGCAGATCGGCGCGCCGGACATCTAC
>CAYVUJ010000202.1:0-3554 GCA_964454825.1 uncultured Lachnospiraceae bacterium
TGAAGAAAATTTCTCCGTTTTTTATTCCATCGGTGCTGATTAACCTCATTTCAGGCAATGTTTCTATTAGATATGGTTTGAAAGGTCCGAACCATGCGTGTGTAACTGCTTGTTCTACGGGTACTCATGCTATTGGTGACGCAGCGGCAATGATTGCGCGTGGTGATGCGGATATGATGGTTGCTGGTGGTGCGGAATCTGCAGTAAACGTTTTGGGTATTGCTGGATTTGCGCGTATGAAAGCGGTAACATCTGATTATAATGACACACCAGAGAAGGCTTCTCGCCCATGGGATAAAGGCCGTAGTGGCTTTGTGATGGGTGAAGGTAGTGGTGCTTTAGTTTTAGAAGAATTAGAGCATGCTAAAAAGCGTGGTGCGAAAATTTATGCTGAAGTTGTCGGCTATGGTATGAGCGGTGATGCTTATCACATTACAGCGCCTTCTGGTGATGGTGCGTATCGTGCGATGAAGATGGCGGCTGACCATGCTAAAGAAAATGGTGTGGAACTTTCTGACATTGGCTATATCAATGCGCATGGCACATCAACTCCTGCAGGTGACGTAGGTGAGGCTATGGCTGTTAAGCGCTTGTTTGGTGATGAAGGTATTAAGAATGTTTCGATGTCTTCTACCAAGTCTGCAATCGGTCACCTTTTGGGGGCTGCTGGCGCTGTTGAGGCGGTTTATACTATTATGGCTCTTCAAGAGCAAACTTGCCCGCCAACTTTGAATCTTGAAAATCCGGCTGACGAATTAGAGGACTTTGATCTTGTTCCGTTAAAGCCGAAGAAGAGAGAGATTAAAGCTGCGATGTCTAATTCGTTTGGCTTTGGTGGCACAAACTCTTCGGTTGTGTTTAAGAAGTATAACGGCTAGATTTTAGGCTTATCGATGAAAATATTAAAGCGGCTGCTACTTGCGATGTTTACTTTGTTGCTTGTAGCTGCTGCTTTTTTTGTGTTGATTACAAAAAAGTTTACAGGCGATTATGTTTTAGAAAAGCCTATTAGTGTGATGGTGCCTAAAGGGGCGGGGTTGAATCAAACTGCGGCGCTTTTAGCTAAAGAAAAGGTGATTGATGATGCGTTGTGGTTTGTGCTTTATGCTCGGCTGTATGGGCTTGATAGTCGTTTGAAGGCTGGCGAATATGCGTTTTCGGGGGCAGTGTCGTTACAGGCGATTGCTGAGAAGTTGGTTAATGGTGATGTGATTGTGCGAAGCTTGACTATTCCTGAGGGGAAAGCGCTTGCGGAGATTAAGAAAATTGTAGCGGAAAATCCATATTTAAGCGGGGAGATTACCTTAGTGCTTAAAGAAGGGGAAATTTTGCCGGAGACGTATCATTTCACCCGGGGTGAAACGAGGGATGGTATTTTACAAAAAGCGCGTCAGGCAATGAAAAAAGAGCTCGAAAAGGTGTTTAATGAGCGAGATGATAACTTACCGATACAAAGTAAAGAAGAATTGTTGACGCTTGCCAGCATTGTGGAGAAAGAAACCGGAGTGGCTGATGAGCGGGCGAAAGTGGCGAGTGTGTTTATAAATAGGCTCCGTTTAGGGATGAAGTTGCAGACAGATCCGACGGTGATTTATGCGGTGACAGGGGGGGAGATGAACCTCGGACGCCCGATATATAAAAAAGATTTGCAGTATGATTCGCCTTATAATACCTACGTTTATGCGGGGTTGCCACCTCAGCCTATTTGCAGCCCGGGGCGTGAGGCGTTAAGAGCGGCGGCGCATCCGGAGGTGACGAAATATCTTTATTTTGTAGCAGATGGCGTGACGGGCGGGCATCGTTTTGCTAAGACATTAAGTGAGCATAACGCGAATGTGGCGTTGTATCGGAAGCGTTTGAAAAAATAAGTTTTATTTTAAGAGGTTTAGTAATTCTTTGGGCTCGTTAATTATCGTGGCGGCATTGATGGATTCTAAAAATTTACGGGAGCGAAAGCCCCAGCTGACACTTATGCAAGGGATCTGGGCATTTTTAGCGGTTTTAATATCTACATCCGAATCGCCGATGTAGATATTTTGTTCGTTTTCGGCGTTTAATTCTTTTATAAGGGCGAGGACGGCGTCAGGGGCGGGCTTCTTTTGAACCGTATCGCTTGTGCCTTGAGCGTGTTCGATTAGCCCGCTGAAATATTGTTTGGCAAGGGCTTTAACGCCTTCGTCAAATTTGTTTGAAACGATACCCATTTTGATATTATGAGCTTTGAGCTCTGTTAAGAGGGGGATTATGCCGTCATAGGGGGTGGTGTAGTCGTTTAGGTGTTTGGAGTAATAGTCTTTAAATGTGGTGTAGGTTTCGGCAAATTTGGGGTTTTCTTTGCCGTTTGGGAGAGCGCCTGCAACGAGTATATCTATGCCGTTTCCGAGAAGCATTTGTGTTTCAGCTTCTGTTTTTTCGGGGAAGCCGTGCGTTTTTAGCGCATGGTTTAGGGCAATGTGCAGGTCTTTTATGGTGTTTAAGAGAGTTCCGTCGAGGTCAAATATCAACATGTTTTTTTCCTTTTTAATGCGCCTCGTCCCAGTTGTTCCCAACGCCGACCTCGGCTATGAGCGGGGTTTTGAGTTTGATGGCGGTGATGTTTTCCATTTCTTCTTTAATTAGCTTTGTTGCGGTTTCTATCTCTTCCTCGGGGGCTTCAAACACTAATTCATCATGTACTTGCAAGAGCATTTGCGTTTTTAAGCCGGCGGCTTTGAGTTTTGTAGGGATTTTGTTCATCGCAAGTTTGATGATGTCTGCTGCGCCGCCTTGGATGGGGGCGTTGATTGCCGCGCGTTCGGCAAACGAAGCGAGGCGCTTGTTATTATCCTGTATGCCGAAAATGGTGATTTTGCGGTTAAATGGCGTTGTTACATAGCCGTTTTGGCGGGCAAAGTTAATAGTTTCGTCCATATAGGTTTTAACTTCGGGCATATTGGCAAAATAAGCATCTATGTATTTTTGCGCCTCGTTGGGGGTGGTATCTATTTCTTTAGAGAGCCCAAAGGCGGAAATGCCATAGACTATGCCGAAGTTGATGGCTTTGGCGCGGCGGCGATGAGCACTGTCTACCTCATCGTAGGGAATACCAAACACTTGAGCGGCAGTTTTTTTATGAATATCTACATTTTCTCTAAACGCCTCTTGCAAGAACGGTACATCGGCGATGGTTGCGAGCAAGCGGAGCTCCACTTGCGAATAGTCTGCGGCGATGAGTTTATGCTTTTGTTTGGCGATAAAACACTTGCGGATTTCTCGCCCGATGGGGGTGCGGATCGGGATATTTTGGAGGTTCGGGTTTAGCGATGACAAGCGCCCGGTGTTGACCGAGATTTGGCTGTATGTGGTGTGGACACGGCTATTTTTATCCATTACTTCCAATAGCGCGGTGGTGTAGGTTGACTTTAGCTTTTGGTATTGCCGCCACTCGAGGATTTTTTTTGGCAACTCATGGGTTTGAGCCATTTGCTCTAAAACCTCGGCGCTGGTGTTTAGCGAGCCTGAGGCGTGTTTTTTGCCTTTTAAGCCGAGTTTTGTATATAATATCTCGCCGATTT
>CAYVUJ010000203.1:0-3544 GCA_964454825.1 uncultured Lachnospiraceae bacterium
GTAATCTGTCTCATCGAAGCGGATGGAGTCGAAATTGCGGAGAAACCACTCCTTCGACTTGGGATTTGTATCGCAGACGGCTACGATCTCAGGACGTGTGATCTCCTCGGTAAGATGGCACCAGCGAGCGGCGGCGGACGCAAACTCTCGTCCCATCAGACCGCAGCCGATAATACCGAAGCGGATAGTTTTTGCCATTTTCATTTCCTCTTTCACTTGTAGTTTTCTGTCCATACGTCTTGTGACGTAAAAAACTTCTGTTCCACTGTATATTATACCACCTTGTGCCAAAAAGTCAATATGATACGCCATAATTCGTGCTGTAACGAAGAAAACCCTTGCGGCAATCCGCCGTTTGTGGTAAAATGGTACATGCAGCAATACATGCCACCGTTAGCCGGCAGGCATATGCTTGAATATATAAGGAGAAAACCATGACACATCCTGAAAAAGCCGTTGAGCTTTTCTATACAGGTTATAATTGCGCGCAGTCGGTCCTGCTCGCGTTCAGCGACGTGACCGGCTTTGATGAGAGCACCTCGCTTCGGCTTGCCTCTTCGCTCGGAGCAGGGATCGGAGGCGCACGTGAGGTCTGCGGCGCGGTCAATGTGGCGGCGATGGTGTACGGACTTGTAAGGGGCTACGATATTCCGAACGACGTCGCTGTTAAGCGCGCTCACTACGCAAAGGTAACGGAGATCCTCGACGCGTTTCGCGCAGATTATGAGACCGTGATATGCCGCGAGCTTCTGAAGGGGATCAAACTTTCGAACATTGCCTCCGAGCGCACGCCTGAATACTATAAGACACGTCCGTGCGTGAAATTTATCCGCCGCGCCGCAGAGATACTTGACGACATGCTTGAAAAATAATGTTTTTCCTCACACAGAAGTGAAAAACTGCATATCCTTAAAGCGTAACGAAAAAACGCGAAAGGATATTGCGATATGATAAAAGCAAGAGAGAACGTGCACCGCGTGGAGGCGGTTGAATATGCCGACGTTACGTTTTTTGCCGGAGCGAATACGGCCTCAGGCTTTCACAGTTTCTATCCGGATATATTTGACGAGCGTGAGCTCACAAGACTGTACATGATCAAGGGCGGCCCCGGGTCCGGGAAAAGCACTATGATGCGCCGTTTCATTAAGCAGGCGAAGGAGGCGGGGCTTCGGACCGAGGCATATCTGTGCGGAAGCGATCCGCATTCGCTCGATGTTGCGGTCGTTCGCTCGGAACGTGCGTCCGTTGCGATGATAGACGCGACCAGCCCGCATGCGTACGATGCGCGTTATCCCGGATGTGCGGCGCAGATATTCGACTGCGGAGCGTTCTGGGATCCGTGTGCGCTTCGCTCACACAGAGATACGATAATGGCCCTGGCCGATGCAAAGTCCGCCGCATTCGGCCGTGCATATCGGTATGTCGCGGCGCTCGGTGGCGTACGGCACGATCTGCGAAGACTTGCCGAGGCTGCGCTCGATATGCCGAAGCTGAGTGCCGCATGCAATCGTTTTGTGTCGTCTCTCGGTTCAGGAGAGGGGGAGACGTATGCGCCGCGGTGCGCAAATTCCTTCTCTATGCGCGCAGAGGGCGTAATAGACGCGTTTGCCGATTTTTCCACCGTAACCGTTACGGACAGCGTGTCCTCTGCGCCGGCGTTTTTATCGGTGCTCCGAAAAGAGCTTGCGGCGGTTGATTTTGGCGTGATACCGCTTATTGATTCTGTCGAAAACGACGTGATTACAGGGCTGGTCATCCCGTCAAAAAAGCTTCGCATCGTATGTACCGATACGATAGACAAAAGCGCGGTGCGCAATTTCAACATGAACCGATTCCTCAAACGCGATGTGCTCGCGGCAAACCGGAACAAGCGGGATTTCGCGAGAAAATGTGCCGCCACACTTACCGAGGGCGCGGCTCAGTCATTCGCCGAGGCGGGGATCTGCCACTTCGCGTTGGAGGATATATACGTAGCGGCGATGGATTTCGATGCGCTTGACGCGGCGGCGCGTCCCATTCTCGACGAGGCTGTTGCACTGGCACTCTGAGCGACCTCGGCTATGCTCTGAGCGATCCGGAAGCGAATCGTATATGAAAGGATGTCAAAAATGAAGAAAATACTGACTTCGGCGCAGATGAAGGCATGTGACGAACATGCGATAAACACTCTCGGCATACCCTCCCGCACTCTGATGCAGAGGGCGGCAGAGGCATGTGTCGCCGCGCTCGACGGCTTCGATCTGACGCGCACATATGTTTTTTGCGGAAGCGGGAATAACGGCGGGGACGGAATGGCGATCGCCGCAATTCTCGCCTCACGCGATGTCGATGTGACTGTGGTCTTTGCGGGGAACGAGGCGCATCTGACGAGTGAGAGTGCGTTTCGGCTCGCAAGGCTGAGAGACCTCGGGGTCAGTGTCGTTACCCACTCGGACTTTTCGGATGCGACGGCGATCATCGACGCGCTGTTTGGCATAGGACTTATCCGAAAAGCACAGGGCGTGGCGGCGCGGCTGATTGATGCGGCCAACACCAGCCCTGCGCCGATCCTCTCGGTCGATGTGCCGTCGGGGCTGTTTGCCGACAGCGGCGATGTGCCGGAGAGTGCGATCTGCGCCGCCCGGACGGTGGCGATCCAGAACCTCAAGCCATGCCATGTGCTCTACGACGCGGCGGGAAAGTGTGGTGAAATACGCCTTGCAGATATCGGCATTCCGGACAGTATTATTCCGGATGCCGAGACGCTGCTTTACGCGACCGACGAGGATGCCGCCGAGCTCGCGCCGCGTGCCGCACATTCGCACAAAGGGACATTCGGCCGCGTTCTGGTGATCGCCGGAAGCGCCGGAATGGCGGGTGCGGCGTATTTCTCGGCGCTCGCGGCGTACCGCACCGGCGCGGGACTGGTCGAGATTTTCACCGTTGCCGAGAACCTTCCGGTGCTTCAGGGCCTGATTCCCGAGGCGATCGTCAGCGTGTATGATGAGGATAACCTCGACGCCCGGCTCGAGAGCGCACTCACGCGCGCGAGCGCTGTCGTATGCGGCCCGGGACTTGGGACCAATAAGCTTTCCCACCGCGTCGTGCGAGCGGTACTCGGGCGCGCCGCGGGACCGCTTGTGCTCGATGCCGACGCACTGAACATAATTGCCGACGAAGGGCTGGACATCTCCCGCCGATCAGATATCGTGCTCACCCCGCACGTCGGAGAGATGTCGCGGCTTACCGGCCAAAGCGTCGGCGATATCTCGCGCACCCTCGTCGGCACGGCGCATGAATTTGCCGCATCCCGAGGTGTTGTCTGCGTCCTCAAGGATACACACAGCATAATCTGCGACGGCTCTGGGACATATGTCAATCTCTCCGGCTGCAGTGCGATGGCGAAGGGTGGCTCCGGGGATGTACTTACCGGGATCATTGCCGCGCTTGCGTCCGGCGGTGCCGATATGACCAAAAGCGCCGTGCTCGGATGCTACCTCCACGGCAAAGCGGGAGAACGCGCCGCCGCGAAATACGGTATGCACGGTGTTCTTGCAAGGGACAT
>CAYVUJ010000204.1:0-3517 GCA_964454825.1 uncultured Lachnospiraceae bacterium
GGATAAGATCGCCGAGCTTCTCGCATCGGTCGGCGGGGGGAACCTCTTCGTTATATACACGGTGATCGTGTGCGCGAGTGTGCTCGTCTCGGCGTTTATCGATAACATTCCATATGTGGCGACGATGCTTCCTGTAGTGCAGGGGATCGCCGGGCGCATGGGGGTGGACCCCACCGTCCTTTACTTCGGCATGATCTGCGGCGCAACGCTTGGCGGGAATCTGACGCCCGTCGGCGCGAGCGCAAACATCACCGGTATCAGCATCCTGCGTCGCGAGGGGCACGAAGTAAAGAACTCCGATTTCTTCAAAATCGGAGTTCCGTTCACGCTCGCCGCAGTCATACCGGCGTATGTGTATATTTGGATTTTCTACGCGTGATATCAGCGCAGCGCGAAATAGAGCAGTACCGCCGCACCGAGGATTATGCGGTATACTCCGAACGGGATGAAATCGTGCTTTCGCACAAACTCCATCAGGAATTTGATCACAACGAGAGAGACGACAAACGCCGTGAGCGTTCCCGCCGCAAGGACGGCGAGCTCGGCGCCGGAAAAGGCAAAGCCCGCCTTTACAATGCGTAAGAGCGAGGCGCCGAACATCACCGGTACGGCGAGGATGAACGTGAATTCCGCCGCCGCGCCGCGGCCCACGCCGAGGCAGAGACCTCCGAGGATGGTCGAGCCGGAGCGGGAAGTGCCGGGGAAGATGGCAGCGATGACCTGGAACAGGCCGATCGCCGCAGCGGTTTTGAAGTCGATGTCGTCGACAGAGCTGATGCGGGGAGTTTTGTCCCGGCGGACGCGCTCGATCACGATGAAAGCGACGCCGAGGACGGCGAGCGCCGTGCCGACGGTGATCGGGTTGTAGAACAGCTCCTCGAAAAAGTCGTCGAAGAAGAGTCCGACGATCACCGCGGGGATGCAGGCCACGATGACCTTGCACCAGAGCAAAATACTCGAACGGCTGATCCCGAGCGAGCCGGAGGAGGTGCGGCGCACCGGGCAGATACGTCCCCAGAAGAGGATGACGACGGCCATTATCGCGCCGAGCTGGATGACGATGTCGAACACACTGCCGAACTTCTCGGAGGTGATGTCAAATTTGACGAATTCGCCGAGAAGGATGATGTGCCCGGTGGAGGATACTGGCAGCCATTCGGTCACGCCCTCCACGATGCCGAAGAGGATGGATTTGAGGATTTCGATAAAAAGGAACATAGGCTTTAGATGACCGGGGCATAGCCTCGGTTTTTCCTTTCGTGTGATTAGCGTTGAAGTCTTTGCAAAAAAGCTTATCGGGTATGCAGGGACTTTTAAGTTTGCACTGATTCACCTGATGGGAGTCCAGAGGGCCGAAGGTCCTTTGGCAGGGTCCGGGCAGAGCCCGGCTGAGTCGAGGGGCTGGCCCCTCGTAGGGTTTGGGACGAAGGCCCAACCTTGCAGATTTCTGCCCGAGGGCGAATCCCGAGTGGCAAACGAAGTTTAAGGCAACACCGCACAATTCACAGCTGACGCTTTGACGGCACACTTGCTTGCATCTTTTTCGTCAAAGCGCCCAAATCCCCTTTGCAATAGGTCTACTATTACCGACGGGAATTTGTACACTCTGACGAAAAATCTGTCGGCGCAATTGCACCGTCAGAATTGTGCGGTGTTGCCTTAAAAAATTGACCTCATTTCCCGCCGCGGAGAATATCGCCCTTCTTTATCGCGAACGGTGCGGCCATCGCAAAGCGCATCTGCGGATGCGGCGCGCTTTCGATCGCTGTGCCGTCCTCATCGAACAGCTCCCGCGCGACGAACGCCCGTCCGCACATGCCGGGGGAGATCAGCTCCACTCTTTCCCCGGCGCTCAGCTTGTTTCGCTGGATGAACAGCGCCCTTTCGCCCGCCGCTGCGTCTGTCAGCGCGGTCGCGAGATACGCCTTCTCCCGGATGTACCCCGCCTCGGAGGCGAGGTTCGGATCGAGTCCCGGCGGGGTGAAGTAAAAGCCCGTCGCGTATTCGCGGTGGCTCACGCTCTCAAGCTCCGTCAGCCATGCCCTCTCGTAGCGGTAATCCCCCGTGGCGTAGGAATCGAGCGCCATGCGGTATGCGTTTGCCGTGACCGCAGTGTAGTAGGCGCTCTTCATGCGCCCCTCGATCTTCAGACTGTCGATCCCCGCCTCGCACAGCTCCGGGACGTGTTCGATCATGCATGTGTCCCGCGAGGACATTATGTACGTTCCCTCCGGATACTCCTCGGCGCTGAGAATATCACCCGGGCGCTTCTCTTCGGCGAAGGAGACCGTGTTGTAGTCCCAGCGGCATGGTTGGGCGCATGCCCCGCGGTTGCCGTCGCGTCCGACGTAGTATTGTGAGAGCAGACACCGGCCGCTGTATGCAATGCACATCGAACCGTGAATGAAGGTCTCGAGCTCGATCTCGGACGGCAGAGCCTGCCGTATCTCGCGGATCTGAGCGAGCGTGAGCTCGCGCGCGAGTACAATGCGCTTTGCGCCGAGCTCGTGCCAGGCCTCGCAGGTCTGAGCGGAGACGGTGCTCGCCTGCGTGGAGATGTGGACCTCCACATCGGGGCATACGCGCCGCGCGAGCATTACGACGCCGAGGTCGGAGACGATCACCGCGTCCGTGCCGATCTCTCCGAGAAAGCGCAGATACCTCTCGAGTTCAGGGTACTCCGAGGTGTGCGGGAGGATGTTGACCGTGACGTACATGCGCCGTGCGTTTTCGTGACAGAATTCGGCGGCGCGGCGAAGCTCATCGTCGGTGAAATTGTCCGCCGCGCTCCTCATGCCGAACGCTTTGCCGGCGAGATAGACCGCGTCCGCACCGTATCTGACCGCACTCTCGAGCTTCTCGAAATTTCCCGCCGGAGAGAGAAGCTCCGGAAGCTTTATCTCACTCATTGAAGTCGAGGCAGAGGCGCACGTCAACGACACTTCTCACATAGGTCGCCGCTTCGACATGCTTCGGATGGTCGCGGTAATATTCGAGCGCCGCCTCGTCGCGAAGGAGCGATTCGAGCATCAGATCGGCGCTGGAGGAGGGAAGTGCGTCGGTGTGCACCCTCAGCGCCTCAAGCCCTTCAATGAACGGAGGAAGCGCCTCGAGCGATGTCTTGATGCGCTCTTTGACAGCCGGTTTTTCAGCCTCGGCGATGTCATCCTTTAGTTTCCATAAAATAATATGTCTGAGCATTTTGAATTATCCTTTCAAATTTAACTTGTATATGACGCACCGTGCGCCTGTACACTACAAATAAAGATTTCTATTATTTCGACTGTGATACAAGATTCCTGTTCAAATGAAACTGGAATATGCCTTCACTGCTGTTCAAACCACTAACGGTTTTCACTTTCGATACCTGCTTCATTTTTCATTAAATAGGCATGCTCTTCCTTCAAGAGTCTCTTTATCTCTAAAATATCTTCTGCTTTGATATCGGGAATTTCAAGTGCACTTGACCCGCAATGAAATTTCAAAGTGCCGTCAGACGACTCACCGATATAAACAT
>CAYVUJ010000205.1:0-3514 GCA_964454825.1 uncultured Lachnospiraceae bacterium
TCAGATAAGCAAAATCGACAAGTTTCATTTTATCGAAACTTGTCGATTTTTGGCGCAGGGTGTGGGATTCGAACCCACGTGACATTGCTGTCAAACGGTTTTCAAGACCGCCTCGTTATGACCGCTTCGATAACCCTGCGAATGGTAACGAATATTAAGTTTTACCACATGCTCCGGCAGCGCCGGAGGGTTTTCAAGACCGCAAGATTTCAGCAGAGCTGAAATCGGATATGACCGCAGGATTTCAGCTTCGCTGAAATCAACAACCCTGCGGATACCCCATTATTCTACCACATTGTGGCGGCTTTGTCAAGGTATTTGCAGTGTCAAGGCGGGAGATTTTTTCATATACTTATATCAAACGCGGGAAACCGCATACGGAGGTATACCATGAAGATCGTTATTGTCCGTTCTCCGAGGGCTGTCCGCCCGATCCTGAAGCGAATATTCGGGATCAGGTGAGATACCGCCAGAGCACCGCCGGTTTTTCGCCCGCGCACTTGACAAGGCCCGGGCGATGTGCTATAATCATAATAAAATAAGGCGGCCGGAGACATTGCGGTGCTCCCGGTCCGCACCTCGCGGCGCTTTCCGGCGGCTTTGTCCGGCGGGAGGTGCCGCATTGGTTTTGATGGAACGGAGGAAGATCATGGCTCATCACACATACAACACGAAGAACACCTGCTCCCGGGTGATCGAATTTGACTTGGAGGGGGACAAGGTCCGCAATGTTTCCTTCACAGGCGGATGCAATGGAAATCTGAAGGCTGTCTCGATCCTCGTGGAGGGCATGAGCGTCGACGAGATCGAGGAAAAGCTGCGGGGAAACAAGTGCGGACCGCGGCCCACGTCCTGTGCTGATCAGCTCGCCGTCGCGGTCCGCGCGGCGTACGACAGCGAGAATGAATGAGGAGATGGCGTAACCCGGACCCCTGTTTATGCGGGGGCATTGCCCCCGCGCCCCCACCAAAGGGACAAGTTCCTTTGGAATCCCGACTAAGGGGAATCATAGGGAAACTGCGCCGCAATGAAGTCTGCACAAACCCCTTTCGGGGGTGTGGGGGATAATATCCCCCACTGGGGTTCAGGGGCAAAGCCCCTGATGGGTTTATACATCGCTTGCGATGTTCAGCGAAGCCCAACATCGCAGACTCCTGTACTTCCGAAGGAGTTCGGAAGTACAAACGACGGAATCAGAGGATGCCCGCGCCCCACCAAAGGGCAGCGGCCCTTGGAATCCGGATCAAAGGGGATCGACGTCTTCGCGATTGCTTCGCGGTAAATACATATGTCAATAAAATTAAGGAGGATATTTGCATGATCAAAGGATTTGCACACATTGCGCTTTACGCGAGGGACTTTGACCGCACGGTCGAGTTCTATCAGCGTGTGTTCGGAGCGCGGCAGATGGGCTTTTTCGAGGTTGATTCGCGCGGCTGCTGGATGGACATCGGAGGAGATATCCTCGAGATATTCGAGGGCAGCGTGAACTGCGACGGATATTTCAAGCACTTTGCGGTCGCATGTGACGACGTTGACGCGCTGTATACAAAGGCTCTGGACTGCGGCGCGGCGCCTCATATGGAGCCGAAGGACATCGTGCTGGAGCTAAATGACGGCCCGGTGAACGCACGCATTGCGTTTGTCAAGGGTCCGAACGGCGAACAGATCGAGCTTTTCGATCAGAAGGCGGAATAAGTTACGGGGCTTCGCCCCGTACCCCACGAGGGGTTTCACCCCTCGACCCCACCAAAGGGGCATTGCCCCTTTGGAATCCCAACTAAAGGGAGGGGGATGTGGAGCAAACCATCTCAAAGTCTGTGCAGACTTTCGCACAGAAACAAACAAGCTTGCCCTAACCCCTGTTCAAAAGTTTTTGGTGGGGGCAGGGGAGCTTTTTTAATATTTGGTCCCCACGCAAAGTGGAGAATGGGGAGCCATCCGCTACAAAGTCTGCACAAACCTGACGCAGTTACTTCGAAGTCTGCCCTAACCCCTGTTCAAAAGTTTTTGAAGGGGAGCGCGAGGGGGAACTTTTTATCTGAGTTCGCAAAACGAACTCGCAAGTTCCCCCTCGCATATTTTTATTGTTCCCTATTATTCCCTTATCTCTCGACCTCTTCCATGATGAAGGCCTCCATGATGTCGCCCTCGTGGATGTCGTTGAACTTCTCGAGGCCGACGCCGCACTCGTATCCGGCGGCGACGTCCCTCGCGTCGTCCTTAAAGCGCTTCAGCGAAGCGATCTTGTCCTCGGCGATCACGATACCGCCGCGTACGATGCGAATGAGCGCATTGCGGCTGATCTTACCGTCCTGCACGTAGGATCCGGCGATCGTGCCGACCGACGGCACGCGGATCGTCTGACGCACCTCGGCGTGGCCGATGACGTTTTCCACATACTTGGGTGCAAGCATGCCCTTCATTGCCGCCTCGATCTCCTCGATGCACTCGTAGATCACGCGGTAGGTGCGCACATCTACGTTCTGACGCTCGGCGGAGTCGATCGCGTTCTTGTCCGGGCGCACGTTGAAGCCGACGATGATCGCGTTGGAAGCGGCAGCGAAGGTCACATCACCCTCGGTGATGCCGCCGACCGCGGCGTGGATCACGCGTACGCGCACCTCCTCGTTCGACAGCTTCTCGAGTGAGGCCCTGACAGCCTCGGCAGAACCGTCCACGTCCGCCTTGACGATGATGTTCAGCTCCTTTATGCCCTCCGCGATCTGCGCAAACAGATCGTTCAGGCTCACCTTCGCGTTTGCGGAGAACACAGCGTCTTTCGCCTTCTGACGGCGCTGCTCGGCGAGGGTGCGCGCCATGCGCTCGTCCTCGACGGCGTTGAATTCATCGCCCGCCTGCGGCACCTCCGCAAGTCCGGTGATCTCGACAGGCATCGAGGGGCCCGCCTCCTTCACCGTGCGGCCGACGTCGTTGAGCATCGCGCGCACGCGTCCGACTGCCGTTCCGGCGATGACGGTGTCACCCGAGTGGAGCGTACCGCTCTGTACGAGCACTGTCGCCACAGGGCCGCGGCCGCGGTCGAGACGGCTCTCGATGACGATACCCTTCGCGCGGCGGTGCGGGTTGGCCTTGAGCTCCTTCATGTCCGCAACAAGGAGCACGGACTCAAGCAGTGAGTCGATGCCATCGCCGGTGAGCGCGGAGACGGGAACGCAGATCACGTCGCCGCCCCACTCCTCGGGCACCAGCTCGTATTTTGTAAGATCGGACTTGATAGCGTCGGGGTTTGCGCCCGGCTTATCCATCTTGTTGATGGCGACGACGATCTCGACGCCGGCCATCTTCGCATGGTTGATCGCCTCAACGGTCTGAGGCATGATGCCGTCGTCCGCCGCCACAACAAGGATCGCGATATCGGTCGCCATCGCGCCGCGCGCACGCATTGCGGTGAACGCCTCGTGTCCGGGGGTGTCGAGGAAGGTGATATCCCTGCCGTTCAGGTTGACGCGGTACGCACCGATCGCCTGTGTGATGCCGCCGGCCTCACCGG
>CAYVUJ010000206.1:0-3504 GCA_964454825.1 uncultured Lachnospiraceae bacterium
CTTGGAGGTCTGTGCGCAAAGTCCGCACAGACTTTTTTGTGCGCCGATTTTGGCTTTGCAGGGACTTCCCCGTCGGGTCTGCACACAGCTGTGAACCGGCACAGCCACTCCCCCGCGTCCCTTGTTAGGGGGTCCGGGGGATAATATCCCCCCGGTGGGTCTGGGCAACGCCCAGCGGGGTCGAGGGGCGGCGCCCCTCGTGGGTTTAGCTACTACGGACGCTGGGGACGCTTAAAAGTCGATCTCCATCCCATCGTAAGAGAGGATGAAGCCGGAGTTGGCGGCTATGGGCATCAGGTCATCGTAGAGGACGTGAGCGCCGCTGTGGGAGAAGTGGTTCAGTATGCACTTTGTCCCGCTGTCCACAAGCCCAAGCTCGGCAAGGCGGTCGCGCATCGCGGCGCAACGCTCCACGCACATGTGCCCCGGATAATCAATGTGCGACGCGCCCTCCGTGCAATCGAGCGATATCAGATCAAAGTGCTTACCCCAATGCGCGAGATACTCCCACGCCTCCTCTCCGAAATCGCTCGTGTCGTTCGCGTAGAACAGCGCCTTGCCTCCCCGCTCGATGATATACACCACCGGCGACGAGCTCGGATCGTGCGTTGCGCGGATCGCCGTCACCGTATACCCCGCCGCGTCAAACGGCTCGTACGGCGCGATCAGCACATTCTGAATCGACTCCTCCTCCATGCTGTTTTTCATAATGAAATCCGCCAGCATGTCATGCGCGCGCCGATCCGCATAGAAAACGAGCCCCTCCCTGCCCTCGATCTCGGACAGGCACGGTTTGCGATTCACCAAATCCTGCGGGTATAGGTGATCCGTGTGCGAGTGCGTGATCAGGCAAGCCTTCACGCGCGAGATCGCGAAGCGGTGGGTGATGTAGTGCAGATACGTGTCCGGCGGCAGGTCGATCAGCAGCGCGTCGTCCACAAGCGCCTGACTGCGTGTGCGGATGTCTCTGCCACCGCGCCGCGCCGCCTCACGGCAGATCGCACACTCGCAAAACAGACCCGGGATTCCCTCGATCGCCGCCGTGCCGAGATATTTCAGCCTCATAGTTCGTCTATCCTTTCATTTATACAATACGTATCGCGGACACAGCTCCCGCGGGGTAAATTAGAGCGTGTTCACACTATCCGAAATGAGCGAATTCCGAGGGGATTTTTCGTCGGACAAGGCGGAAAATCGCCGCACTCCTTTACGGAATGCAAGATTTGACAACGAAGTGCGGCGGAAAATCAGCCGGAAAACGCCTTTGAGCGGTAGTGTGAACACGCTCTAACAACGCAAGTCCTCACAGGTCGAGCTGATACTTCTTCGACGGGCGCAAAATCACCGTCACAGCGATGATCGCCAGCGTCGTAATACCGAGGCTGAGCGGATACACCCCCATAATGGTGGCAAAGGACGGATACATCTTGAAAACGGTGAACATCCACAAAAATCTCACGCCGCAGATGCCGACGAGCGAACACAGCGCCGGAGTCAGAGACACACCGAACCCCCGCAGATAACCCGAGAAGCACTCCTGCGCGAAGCTGAACATGTATCCGAGATAGAGATACATAAGCCGTATCACCCCAAGCTCGATGACCTCCGGATCACCGTTGAATATCGCCATGAGAGGCTTTGAGAAGATCAAAATCAGCGCGCAGGCTGTCGCCGTAAAAATAAAGCTTTGGATCAGACACAGCTTGAGAGCGCGGCGGCAGCGGTCGTTCTTCCCCGCCCCGTAGTTCTGTCCGGTAAATGTGGTACTCGCCTGACCGAAGGCGTTCAGCACATAATACGCGAATATTTCGAGATTGTACGCCGCCGAGGACGCCGCCATCACAGTCGTGCCGAGGCTGTTGACCGCGCTCTGGATCACAACGTTGGCAATAGAGAAAATGGAGCTTTGTATACCTGCGGGAACACCTATCTTCAGCATCTGCCGGAGAACATCGCCGTGGATACGGAGCTTTTTAAGGTTCACCCTGATCTCTGAATTCGTCTTAACAAGACAAATGAACAATATCACCGCGCTGACGAGGTTCGACAACACAGTGGCGATCGCCACGCCGTCGGTATCCATCCCGAGGACCATAACGAAAAACAGATTAAGCACAAGATTTACAACACCGGATATTGCAAGCGCGACAAGCGGTATCTTCGTATTTCCGCAGCTTCGGAATATGGCGGCCTCATAGTTGTATAAAAGGATCACCGGCATGCCCGCAAAGTATATCCGCATGTATTTGAGCGACATCGGGAAAACATCCTGCGGCACATCGAGAAGCCGTATGATATCACCGAGGACAAGCTCTCCGAACAGCGCCAGCGCCACTCCGCCGAGAAGTGCGAAAACAACGGAGGTATGGACAGCTCTTGACACCGCTCCACGGTCCCGTCTGCCGATCGCTCTTGCGATCAGAACGTTGCTCCCGAGGGAAATGCCCACGAACAGATTGACAAGCAGACCGATCACGGGTGCATTGCTGCCGACCGCCGCCATCGCCGATTTGCCCAGCTCTCCCGGAAGCTGCCCCACCACGGCCAGATCAGCCGCATTGAAAAGCTGCTGCAGTATCCCCGTCGCGGCAAGGGGAAGCGCATACCTGATGATCTTTGCGCCGAGCGGACCGCTCGTCATATCGATTTCTTTTTGCATGATCTCGCCTTCTTTTAGAAATGTGCTTTTGATGTCCGGAAATTCCCGGCATTTGATGCGGGTACCGGTATTTTATTCATAAAAAAGCCGCCGCGTGTACGCTGTCCACGCGCCGGCGGCGCGCGTCATGCGGCTGTGGAGGGGGCATGCCCCCCTCCCTGCCGCATGACGATTGTGGGGGCGAAGCCCCCACAATACGGGTTTGTACAAGTCTCATTGCTCTGTGTTCAAAATTGCGTCCACACACTGCTGATACTCTTCCCGGGAAATGCCGAATTTGCTGTAATATCTCTCCGAAACCGTCTGAGTACGCCCGGTTCCGAGCTCGACCTGCCTCAGAATGCTTTGACGGAACACGCGGTAATACCACTCAGATACTTTTCGCCACTGATTTCGAAGCTCGTCGCCATCCATAATGTACGTCAGCATATACTCGCAGGTGCAAAACGGTCCCGGCATCTGATACGCAAGTTCAAGCGCCTGCTCCCGGCGTCCGGTCGACGCATAAATCACGAGCAGGATCTGCTGAGCGCAGTCGCGCCACCTGTCCTCGGTACAGTGGGTCAGAATATCTTCGCATAGTACGACCGCCTCATCAAAAAGCGACGCTCTCTCCGGCTCGGCCGCACTCCTCGCCTTATATGACAGGTCGGACGCCAAAAGCTGTTCCAGAAAGAATTCGCCCGGAAGCTCCCGAAGCGCGGCGCGGATCAGCGTGATACCCTCATCAAGTCCGTAATCCTTGTCGAACGGCTCGTGACGGCGTATTTTGTTGTACTCGTCGCATATTTCCTGCACCCTCACCTGACGTGCCTGCTCTCCGACGCCAAGCAATTCATCCACAG
>CAYVUJ010000207.1:0-3499 GCA_964454825.1 uncultured Lachnospiraceae bacterium
GTAAGGTGTTTCGGGGATTTTCTTTTGTGCTTTTAACCTTTCGATCAGTCGCTGTTTATGATCGTGTACTCCTCGGTATAACATATCCTGAGAATGATTCTCTCTATACGCGTTATTGATTTGCCGCAGTTCTTATGATAAACTATACTTGTCGACAGAGGAAAACGTTCTGCAGAGCAAAACAACGATACAGAATGGAGGAAATATGAAGCTCAATATAGGAGAGAACATCCGCAAGTACCGCAAGCAGAAGGATATGACACAGGAGCAGCTTGCCGACAGACTCGGCGTATCATATCAGTCGGTCAGCCGCTGGGAGAACGGCGCAACCTACCCTGACCTCGAGCTTTTGCCGTCGATCACCGAAATGTTTGGTATCACAGTGGACGAACTGATGGGAATGCCGGATGTGAACAAAAAGAAGCAGGCAGAGCGGGTTTTTGACGAGCTGCGCCGTGAGTGCATGAAATGGGATCATTATGACGCCGAGCATATTGTGGAGCTCATCCGGGACATCCGCCGCAATTATATGGACAGTAAGTCGGCATGGCGGCCGTGGTGCGAGGGGAATGACGGGGCTTTCCGTGACCCGAGGATACTTCCTGAGGTGCGTCTGCTTGCGGAGGAGTGCCTTGAGCGGAATCCGATGAGTGTGCATGTGATACAGACTATGGCATTCATTGAGGATGAGGAGCATCTTGAGGATTTTCTCCAAAAACACACGTATATGTTTGATTGCTCGGAGCGCAGTCTGCTTTTCACTCGCTACTATCGGCTCAGAGATCGTGAAAAATTCGAGCCGGAACGCAGATATCAGTTTAACAGTGCGATTGACATGCTGTTGGATGACAAACACCTGATCGGTTGGGATGAGTCTCCCGAAAAGCGCGCTGAGGCGAACGAATTCGCACTGTCCCTTCTCGAGCTGCTCCGTGGAGACACATCCGATATCGAGATTGATATGTGGGTTTGGAACCGTATAGAGCTTAGTTTGGAGCGTGCCGGATTGCTTGCCGCCGAAGGAAAGACCGACGATGTGCTCTCGGTGCTGAGGAGGTGTGTCACCCTGCTTGAAGAGACCATGAAGATCACCGGTAAGGTGACTCTGCCGACCTCATGCCGTTGGCTTGACGGCATGGAATGGACGGCGGAGGAGTGTTGGTATGCACCGCACAACGATCCGGACGAGCCGCTCGAGCGCGCTATATATATTGCGACGTGTATGAACAGGATGGCTACGTGTAATGTGATTTGTCCGAGCAATTACTATAATACGCTCAGTGGCAGTAACTTCGACACGATACGAGAGCAACCGGAGTTTGTTTCGCTTGCTGAGCGCGTAAAGGCGCTGATCGTGACTAAGGTGCCGCAGAGTGAAGGATAAGCATAACTATGCTGTATGGATCATGTAACTCTAAAACAAATAAGGGATGGTCTTGCTTTGACCATCCCTTATTTGTTTGCGATAATGCGGGATCTGCGCATTTCGAATAGTGCGCACACGCTCTAAAATTCAATTGTTTTAAATGCCTCAAGCCACTTGTTTGCTATGAGCTGGTGTCCGGCGGGGGTGGGATGCACGCCGTCTGATATCCAGTACTCCGCGGGACAGAGGGTGCATGCGTCGTCGAACGCCTTTTGAAGAGGTACAAACACCTGAGAAAATTCCCCGGCGAGCTTTTCTGCGATCCGGTCACGCTTTAAGACCTCATCGTTGAAAACGTCCCACGTCCCTACCGCGACCCCGCACTTGAGAATAAACGGTTCGAGTATGATTATTTTGATATTCGGAAGCCGCTTGAGGGTATCCGACAGAAGCATACGGTAGACGTTCTCGAATCGCTCCGCGTCAACTCCGTTTTTTGCGCCGATCTCATGCCAGACGTCATTTACTCCGATGAGAATACTGAGAACATCAGGCTCATGATTCCAGCAGTCGGATTTTATGCGTGAATACACGTCCGTTATACGGTTTCCGCTAACTCCGAAGTTGAGAAATTCATACTTTCCGGGGTTCTCAAACCCTAAGTGGGATGTCACTATAAGCGCGTAGCCCTGTCCCATAGAAAGCTGGCTGCCGTTAGCGGTGTTTCTTCCGCAATCGGTTATGGAATCGCCCTGAAAAAGTATTTTCATTGTAAGATACCTCCGGTTGATACATTAAAGTTTCTTGGATTTATTTCTGCCAAGTCTTGAGAGCGCCCGTGTGATTTCAATTTTCGTGTGTACATGGTCGAACACACTCTTTCTGTGTCTCAGTGCCTCGACCGCCTCCATTTTCTCTCTTTGTGAGAGGCCCTCGGCGGTACCATCCTCCCACTCTGCGGCGGTTGTGAAGAAGACCATCTTATCTCCGGTGACCTCTGCAAAGCCTCCGGTGGAAATAAAGGATTGCCACTTGCCGTCGAGCTTTACGCTTATTTCGCCGGGAGATACCGCTATGACCATTGACTGATGTCCTGCCAAAACAGAGAGCGAGCCGTTCTTTGAATGAAGGGTCACCGCCTCGGCATCACCCTCAAAGAAGCTGTCATCCGGAGTGGAGATATTCAAGTGAAACGTTTTCATAGCAGCTCCTTTGCATAAAGTACAGGATTAAGCCTGGATCTTCCTCGCCTTCGCGCGAGCCTCGTCTATATCTCCGACCATCGAAAACGCCGTCTCGGGGAGATCGTCCGCCTCGCCGTCGATAATCTGACGCACGCTTTCAACGGTTGCCTCGACCGGAACGAATCGTCCTTCGTTTCCTGTGAATGCCTTTGCGACGAAAAGCGGCTGAGACATAAACTGCTGGAGCTTGCGGGCGCGGTAGACTGTGATCTTATCTTCGGGAGATAGTTCATCCATGCCGAGGATCGCAATTATATCCTTGAGGTCATGGTAATGTTGCAATGTTTCTACCGTCTTCTGCGCAATGCGAAAATGCTTCTCGCTGACAAGCGACGGATCAAGCAGCCGGCTTGCCGAGGACAGCGGATCGACTGCGGGATATATTCCCTGCTCGGCGATCTCGCGGGAGAGCACGGTCGTTGCATCGAGGTGGGAGAATATCGTCGCGGGAGCGGGGTCGGTCAGGTCATCGGCGGGAACGTAGACCGCCTGGACGGAGGTGATCGATCCGCTTTCGGTCATTGCGATGCGCTCCTCGAGCTCGCCCAGCTCGTTTGCAAGCGTCGGCTGATAGCCGACCGCACTCGGCATGCGTCCGAGGAGCGCGCTGACCTCATTTCCCGCCTGCACGAAGCGATAGATGTTGTCAATGAACAGAAGCACATCCTGCTTTTTCTCGTCACGCAGATACTCGGCCATTGTAAGGCCGGAAAGAGCTACGCGCATACGGCTGCCCGAGGGCTCGTTCATCTGACCGAACGCAAGGATGGAGTTTTTTATAACGCCGGAGCTGTTCATGTCATCGTAGAGCTCAATGCCCTCACGGCTTCTCTCACCGACGCCGGTGAACACCGAGTACCCGCCGTGGTTTTGTGCGACATTGTTTATC
>CAYVUJ010000208.1:0-3494 GCA_964454825.1 uncultured Lachnospiraceae bacterium
GCGTGCTCTCCATCGAGCATGAGGACAGCCTCATGTCCATCGACGAGGGGCTTGCAAAGGCTGTAGAGTTCCTCAAGCCGCTCGTGATCCACGATCCCAAGCCGACCACCATGGCCTGGGCGTGAGCCGGACACTTTATCCGTAATTTGAGCCCCAAAAAGTCCCGCGCGAAAACTCTTGCTTTTGCGCGGGACTTGATGCATCCCCGGTCAGTGTATAATAATGTCGACATTTGAAAGGAGCTCACAAATGAAAAAACTTGTGATTGATACCGTTATTTCTTCGTTAATAACATGCGCGGTCTCTGTGTTGCTGAGTATTTTGGCCCCGATTCTCGGCGGTATTATCCCGATCGAAATAACATCCGTATTTATTTCGATGGTTGCGTTTGCGTTCGTGTTCGTATGGTATCGCTATATGCGAAGCGGCGACGGAGAGAAGATTGTCCACAAGGATTATCCGATGAAAACGGGCGTATATTCCTTCAAATCAGACTTTAGAATGATGCTGAAGGAAGAGCGCAGTGTACTTGCAGTGTTTTTGATCCTGACAGTCGTTGCCCATATTATTCTGGATATTGCGTTCTATTACAAGTCCAACACATTCATAATCCAGGGCGTCACACTGCTTTTGTTCCCTTTCGGATTTTCAAGCACTATTTTGAATTATTTCAAGATTTCCGGCGGCATGCTGCCTGTGACCGCAATCATTTTGTTTGCCGCAAATATCGTTCTGATCTGCCTGTTTTATATTATTGTCCTTTCAATTCGCAGACGCAAGTTAATCAAAGAATGGCTTCGTTGATAAAGATTGCAAATAAATTTATGGAAGCGCTTACATTCCACATATAATAAATTACCGGAGGAAAAAACATGCCCGCATATCCGACACCTCACATCAATGCCACACCACAGGATTTCGCGCCGACTGTCCTCATGCCCGGCGATCCGCTCCGCAGCCGTTTTGTTGCGGAGAATTTCCTTGAAAACGCCCGCCTCGTGAACGATGTCCGCGGTGTGCAGGGGTATACCGGGACATATCGCGGCAAGGCTGTCTCGGTGATGGCAAGCGGCATGGGGATGCCGTCGATCGGGATATATTCCTATGAGCTGTTCAACTTCTTCGGCGTGGAGAAGATCATCCGTATCGGCTCGATGGGCGCGATCGCCGCTGAGGTATGTGTGCGCGACATCGTGTTCGGACTGGCGGCGTCGACAGATTCGAATTATCTCGACCAGTTCGATCTTCCCGGCACATTCGCCCCGGCGGCGGACTATGCGCTTCTGCGGGCCGCATGTGAGAGTGCCGAGACGCTGGGGATCACCTATCGGGTCGGCAATGTCCTCTCCTCGGACCGTTTCTACAATGATGACGCCGCCTCCAACGCGAGCTGGATGAAGATGGGCGTGCTCGGAGTTGAGATGGAGTGCGCCGCATTGTACGCAAACGCCGCAAGAGCAGGGAAGAGCGCGCTCGGTATCTTCACCGTGTCCGATCATATTATAAGAGGTGAGAGTCTGTCCGCCGCCCAGCGGCAGACAACCTTCACCGATATGATGAAGATAGCGTTGGAGACAGCGTGAAGAAAAGTCCTGACCGTTTCCGTGATATCGTTGACGGAAAAGTAATAGCAAAAATGTACCCGGAAGGCGCACAGCCTTCCGGGTACCGGTGTTTTGGCAGACTTTTACGGTGGCGGCAAAGCTTGTTCAATCGCGCTCGCCCCGCTTTGTAGAGAAGCAAATTCATCCCGGATCATGAGTCGGCTCCACAAGCCCGTACTTCACTTTTACACGATCCAGCTTTTCGAGCATCGGCTCGGCGAGGACCCACAGGAACAGTACCGTAGCCGCCGCGTGGATCAGGTCCATGGGGAATCCGGTGAGATAATACCCCATGAGCATCTTCAGGTTCAGTGACTCGCTCCCCCAGATGAGTGCAGACGCGGGATTCATGATCCCGCCGTAGATCACGACAGCACTCAGCGCACCGAAGGTGCAAAGCGATGCTTTGGTGCGGCGGAGTAAACCTTTTCTGAACAGTACTCCTGCGAAAAAACCGATGATCCCTGCCGCAAACATCTGCCATGGCGTCCATGGCCCCTGTGAGAACAGGATGTTCGACACAA
Organism: uncultured Lachnospiraceae bacterium; assembly: GCA_964454825.1. Lineage (GTDB taxonomy): Bacteria > Bacillota > Clostridia > Oscillospirales > CAG-272 > UMGS1312. Next base: position 2,129 of record CAYVUJ010000208.1, read on the forward strand.
GCATAGTCACCGCGCCGACGAGAAATCCAGTCTCGCCGCCGAAGGCAACTCCCGCGATGATCGTCATTGCAAGCACAGGCTTGAACTGCGGCAGCATGAAGAACGCCGCACGCCCGGCAATGCTGAGTGCACACAGCACGGCGATGATCACAAGCTCGCGGGCTTTTGGCTTTCGTCCTTCAAATACCATGAAGAACGGTAACATGCATTCGATCAGCACGGCAAGCGCCGTCAGGTAGTATTGCTTGCGATCGATGTAGACGACTCCGACAAACAGCGTCAGCGGGATCAAAAGCAGGATCAGCACTACCGCCGCCAAAGTACGTTTTGATAATTTTCGCTTATCCTTAGGTGTCTGTACGGTCACTTCGGGGGCGGACCGCCGCCCGACGAAAATTGCGGTAAGTGCGAGAAACAGGATCAGCATGCCGTAAAGACACAGCTGATCGACGCCCAGCTCCGTCAGACCGCTTTTGCCGATCATCTCGGTCAGCCGCTCCGATTTCAGAGCGTAAATGAAGAGCGAGAGCGCTGTCACGGCGGATATCCCCGCGCCGAGCTTTCGCCATAGCGGAAGTTTTTTCGGCTTATCGGGAACAGTTGCGGCACTCTCCTGTCTGCGGTATTCAACCGTATCGACCGGGGAAGTTTCCTGCGCCCTTCCTCCGATTGCCTTGATCACATCCTCTGTTGTCACTGCATCAGATATGATATCTCTCGCGATGCGATTGGCGGATGTGGTATAAAAGCTGTTGCCCGAAAAAAACTCGGACGGCGTGCCCTGAGTTACGATATTGCCATCGAAGAACAAAGCGCATCGATGGGCATACTGCGCACAGAATTCGATATCGTGGCTGACCATGACGATGCACACACCAGCGTCTGTCAAGCTTTTCAAAATGGCGGCGAGCTCCGCCTTGAACTGTGCGTCAAGGCCCTTGGTAGGCTCGTCCAGAAGGAGAATATCGGGATCTGTAAGAAGAATCTTGGCAAGCGCCGCACGCTGCTGCTCCCCGCCCGAGAGATCATACGGATGTTGCTCCTCGAAGCCCGTCAGACGGCAAAGTCTGATGATCTGGGCGACTCTTTTCTCTTTGTCATCCCTTGGTGATTTGACTGCGGCAAGCGCGTCGTTTAAGTCATCAAGTACAGTTTTTTTCACAAAAAGCGTCTGTGGATTCTGCGGAAGAAGTCCGACGCGGCCCGCTGTTTTCACCTCTCCGCGGTAGGGTGATCTCAGTCCGGCGATCAGCCTCAGAGTCGTCGTCTTTCCTGTGCCGTTGCCGCCGAGGATCGCGAGAAATTCCCCCGAGCGGGCAGTGAGGTTCACGCCCTTGACTACATCTGGCAGGTCGCGTCCGTACCG
>CAYVUJ010000209.1:0-3492 GCA_964454825.1 uncultured Lachnospiraceae bacterium
GTTGAGCTTGTCATCATAGCCAATCGCCTCGCCGGTGGACTTCATTTCCGGAGAGAGATATGCGTCAAGTCCCTTGATCTTATTGAATGAGAATACCGGAACCTTTACGTAGAAGCGGTTCTTTTCCTCCGGATACAGGTCGAATATTCCCTGCTCCTTGAGGCTCTTTCCGAGGATCACGTCGGTGGCTATATCCGCGAGCGAATAGCCTGTGGATTTGGAAAGGAACGGTACTGTACGCGAGGAGCGCGGGTTGACCTCAATGATGTAGACGTCGTCGTTTTTGTCAACGATAAACTGGATGTTATAAAGTCCGATGATGCCGATTCCGAGTCGGAGCTTTTTCGCATATGTCAGGATCGTACCCTTAACCTTATCGGAGATCGAAAATGCCGGATAGACGCTGATCGAGTCGCCGGAGTGGATGCCCGTGCGTTCGACGAGCTCCATTATGCCGGGAACGAACACATCGCGTCCGTCACAGATCGCGTCGACCTCGACCTCCTTGCCCTCGATGTACTTGTCAACGAGCACCGGTTTATCGGCATCTATCTCCACGGCAGTCTTGAGGTATCGGCGGAGCTGATCTTCGTTTGCAACGATCTGCATTGCTCTGCCTCCGAGGACGAACGAGGGGCGCACAAGCACCGGATAGCCGATCCTTGCCGCGGCGCGCACTCCGTCCTCGATGCGTGTTACCGCCTCGCCCTTCGGCTGCGGGATATCGAGGTCCACCAGTATCTTCTCGAAGCTGTCGCGGTTCTCTGCACGCTCGATTGCGTCGCAGTCTGTGCCGATGATTTTGACTCCCCGGTCGACGAGTGGCTGAGCGAGGTTGATCGCAGTCTGCCCGCCGAGCGAAGCGATGACACCCTGCGGGTTCTCAAACTCGACGATCGCCATGACATCCTCGGGAGTCAGCGGCTCAAAGTAGAGCTTGTCCGCGGTGGTATAGTCGGTTGAAACCGTCTCGGGGTTGTTGTTTATTATGATCGATTCGTATCCTGCACGCTTTATCGTCTGGACAGCGTGCACGGTGGAATAGTCAAACTCAACACCCTGACCGATTCGTATGGGACCGGCTCCGAGGACGATAATCTTCTTTTTATCACCGAGGCGTGAGTCATTCTCTCCGGTGTAGGAAGAGTAAAGATACGCGATATACTTTCCGGTGTGGAGAGTGTCAACCATTCTGAATACGGGCGTAATACCGTTTTGATGACGCAGCGCGGATACATCCGTTTCTGCGTTGTCCCACAGAATTGAAATGTACTTATCGGAGAAGCCCATTTCCTTTGCCGTACGAAGGACTTCAACGTTTTCTGCATTTTCTGCGAGCTTCTTCTCCATGTCGACAATCTTTTTGAAGGATTCAAGGAACAGCTCAGTGATCATGGTGATCTCATGGAGCTTGGCGATATCCTCTCCGCGGCGCAGAAGCTCAAAGATCGCGTATACGTTGTCATCCTTGAACTCGCTTATATAGTCAAGCAGTTCTTCTGTTGTAAAGCTGTCAAATTTCGCAAGGCGGAAGTGGCAAACACCCGTCTCAAGAGAGCGGACAGACTTAAGCAGACATTCCTCGAGATTCGAGCCTATTCCCATGACCTCACCGGTGGCCTTCATCTGTGTGCCGAGCGTGTTAGGAGCGCTCGCGAACTTATCAAACGGGAATCTCGGGAATTTCGCGACGATATAGTCGAGGCTCGGCTCCATTGCCGCCGTACCCCCGGCGACGGGGATATCCTCGAGCGCCATGCCGAGGGCGATCTTGGCCGTGACCCTTGCAATAGGATATCCGCTTGCCTTGGAGGCGAGTGCAGAGGAACGGGAGACGCGGGGGTTGACCTCGATGAGGAAGTATTCGCTTGAGGTAGGATTCAAAGCGAACTGGACGTTACAGCCGCCCTCGATCTTCAGCTCCTTTATGATTTTGATCGCGCTGTCGTTGAGCATCTTCAGGTCGTGATCGTTCAGAGAAAGGATCGGCGCCACCACGATCGAGTCTCCGGTATGGACACCGACGGGGTCGATGTTTTCCATGCCGCAGATCGTGATCGCATGATCGTTCGAATCGCGCATGACCTCGAACTCGATCTCCTTATAGCCCTTGACGCTCTTCTCAATGAGCACCTGGTGAACGGGAGAGAGCTTGAAGGCGTTCATTGCGACCTCGACAAGCTCCTCCTCATTGTTGGCAAAGCCACCGCCGGTTCCGCCGAGCGTGAATGCGGGACGAAGCACTACCGGATATCCGATATCGATTGCAGCCTTCTTTGCCTCATCGACCGAGTAGGTTATCTCGGACGGGATCACCGGCTCGCCGATGGATTCGCACATCTCTTTGAAGAGCTCGCGGTCTTCTGCTCGCTCGATGCTTTCGCTCGAGGTACCGAGAAGCTGCACCCCGCATTCACGCAGTATTCCCTTCTTTTCAAGCTGCATTGCGAGATTAAGCCCCGTCTGTCCGCCGATGCCGGGGACAATGGCATCCGGACGCTCGTAGCGCAGAATCTTCGCGATATATTCGAGAGTCAGCGGCTCCATGTAGATCTTGTCCGCGATCGTCGTGTCCGTCATGATCGTCGCCGGATTGGAGTTGCAGAGGATGACCTCGTACCCCTCCTCTTTGAGTGCGAGGCACGCCTGTGTACCCGCGTAGTCGAATTCCGCCGCCTGTCCAATAACGATCGGCCCTGAGCCGATAATCAATACTTTTTTAACATCTGTTCTTTTTGCCATTCTTTCCTCCAAATATACCACTTATTATTTTTTAACATATGAAATTTTCCCGTTGCAAACGGTGAGGACACACTCGCCCTTTACCGTTTTGCCCGCAAACGGGGTCGATTTGCCCATCGAGAGAAGGCTCTCAGGGGCGATCGCATGCTCGGAACCGAGATTCCAGAGCGAAAAGCTCTTTCTAAGCGCAAGGTCAAAGCGCTTTCGCGGCGCATAGCAGAGAAGTTCGACGAGGCGTTCAAGCGTTATGACGCCCTTCTCCACAAGCTCCGTATAAAGAAGCGGGAACGCAAGCTCGATACCGGTTATACCGAACGGGCTTTTTTCGAGTCCGCGGGCCTTTTCCTCGGCGCTGTGAGGGGCGTGATCTGTTGCGATCATGTCGATCGTGCCGTCGGTGATGCCCTCGAGCAGTGCCGCTCTGTCCTCGAAGCTTCGAAGGGGGGGATTCATCTTGAACGCCCCGCTCTCCTGTAGGTCGGAATCGTCGAGAAGGAGGTAGTGCGGAGCCGTTTCGCATGTCACATTCACACCGCGCCTCTTCGCGTCGCGGATCAGGGCGACGCTCTCCTTTGTCGAGATATGACATACATGGTATGCGCATCCGATCTCCTCAGCAAGGCGAAGATCACGCTCGATGGGCCGCCACTCACTTTCAGAGCATATGCCGCGATGACCGTGCTCTCGGCAGTATTCGCCATCATGTATGTATCCGCCGTGAAGAAGCGATTCGTCCTCGCAGTGGGCAGC
>CAYVUJ010000210.1:0-3461 GCA_964454825.1 uncultured Lachnospiraceae bacterium
TTACCGCTGTTTTGGTTACTGATACTGCTTATGGTCTGCTCCGGTGCCTCCGAAGCATCTATGGCGCAATGGGCGTCGGCATTCACAGAGTCGGCAATGGGTGTTTCCAAAACCGTCGGTGATCTGGCAGGCCCCTGCTTGTTTGCGGTGTTTATGGGAATATCCCGTGTCATATATGGCAAAATGAGTGAGAAGTTAGACTTGGTTCGGACGATGACTGTGTGCGGTCTGTTATGTGCGGTCTGCTATTTGACGGCGTCTCTGGCTTCTTTGCCGATTCTTGGGTTGGCAGGTTGTGCCCTTTGCGGTATTGCGGTTGGAATTATGTGGCCGGGATCAATCAGCATTTCGTCTCAGAAGTGTCCGAGGGGCGGCACGGCGATGTTCGCGTTTTTAGCTTTGGCCGGGGATTTAGGTGCGACCGTAAGTCCTGCAATGGTCGGCAGCGTTTCAAATATGGCCGGCGGTAATCTTAAAATCGGATTGCTTGTTGCTACTGCATTTCCGCTGATACTGATCTTCGTGCTGCTTGTTTTGAATCGTAAGTTCAATAGGTTGACGAAATAAGGGCAATATTTCCTTAAATTATTGATATCAGAACAAGATAGTAATGAACAATCTGAATAATCCTGATAACATGAGTTAAACAACATCCGAAACAACGTCACAGAAATCATTAATCGTACTTAATTTACACCCGACATACAGCGTCGGCAGGGAGAGTTACTTCTCTCTGCCGACGTTCTTTTTTCTCAAACCTATTGACAAACACATACTATTGTGATAGTATAGACTATAGAAATAGTCTGAGAGGATTTCGTATGAAAGAAAAACTTTTTGATAGTGAAGCCAAGGTAATGGAAATCATATGGGCAAAAAATCCAATCTCGGCAAAAGATGTTAGTTTGATTGCCGCAGACACAATTGGATGGAATAAGAATACTACATACACCGTAATTAAAAAATTGGAAGCAAAAGGATTTATTCAGCGTGAAGATCCGGGTTTCATTTGCATGCCTCTTGTGTCACAAAGTCAGATGCAAAAGACAGAAGCTGCTTCACTTGTAAAAAAAGTATTCGGAGGTTCTCGCAAGGCTTTGTTTTCCGCTTTGCTGGAGGATGAACCTTTATCAGAAGAAGAAATCAACGAGTTGCGTAAGCTGATTGATAACAGATGACGGTTATGCTGCAGGAAATATTCTATTGGATATTTAATATGAGCATAACTGCAGCTATAACCGGCTTGCTTATTATGCTCCTCAGACTGGTAAAAAAGATTCCGAGAAGGCTTACGGTGTTTCTTTGGGTAATACCTTTTTTGCGGATGACACTTCCTTTGGGATTGAATAGTCCCTATAGTCTGATGTCATTATTATCCAAAATCACCACAAAAACTATCGTTGTGTATCAGCCGGCTGACGGCGTGGCTTTTTCAATGATGAATAGTGTTATGGCAGCAAACACTTATTTCCCGATAACATATAAAGTCAATATCCTTGAAAATATATTCAGTGTGGCTTCTGTTATCTGGATAATAGTTTCTTTGGCTATTCTTCTGATGCTGGCAGTTATATATTTTACAACGATTTATGAAATTAAGGATTCAACGCATTTGAGGAACAACATCTATCTTTCAGAGCGGATTATATCTCCTGCGGTATACGGCATTGTTAAGCCTAAGATCATCTTGCCTGTGTCGTATAAAGAAAGAGATATTGATCTTGTTATACTGCACGAAAAAACACATATACGCAGTGGCGACAATCTGTGGCGGATCATAGCGTTTGTAATAGTTGCAGTTCATTGGTTCAATCCGCTTTGCTGGCTGTTCTTAAAAAAATTCCTCATAGATCTCGAATTATCTTGCGATGAGCGTGTTCTTACAAAGTTGGGTAATGATCGTGCAAAGGAATACGCACTATCACTTTTAGAAAGTAAACAAGGAGCAACCGTTTTTGTCTCTGCCTTCGGCGGTGCGAAAATTCGCACACGAATTGAAAATATAATGTCTTTTAAGAAATTGACATGGTTCTCGCTCACGGTATTTGCAGTATTAATCGGCATCATTTTCTATGTGTTATTAACAAATGCAGGATGAAAGGGGAATAAATATGAAAAACAAACAATTCATCAGCTATTATATGCTTTCTTGCGTCGGCGTTCTGATCGCCTCGTATTATCCGCTCTCCATGGGTGTGCGTGTCATTACCGATATGATCGCAGACGGGACTGTTTTGAAAGAAAACTATCCTAAATATATCATTCCGTACACGCCGATGTGCATTGCGATCATCGTTGGTGTTCTTTTAATACCTTTGTGTATCAAACTATTCAGGAGATTTGCTCTTGCCGCAGGTGCTTCCATAGCAACAGGAGTATTCTTTGCACTCGAGTTACTTTTTGAACAAAAGGTTGTCGTTTCAACGGCTGAGACCGTAACAAAACTTGAAGACTGGCAGATGTATATGTGTTATGTCCCTCCGGAAGGTTTTGGTGAGAGCGTAACTACATACAAAACACAAACAGCGATCGATATTTTGATGGGCGACTACAACCCTGCATTTAAGCTGCATTTTTACATTATTACCGTTGTTTTGATCGTCACCGTTTTGAACTGTCTGTATGGCTTTGGCCAAATGGTAAAGACCGGTGAAAAGAATCGCCTTAAGTCCTTGATTTTACAATCGGTTTGCTCCCTCACATTCCTCGGACTCTGTATTCTTGCGTGTTTTACGGCTTTCTGGAGGGACGGAAGCATTCAGGTATCCCCGTTATCCGCAACATTGATGACCGTATTCTTTGTACTTTTAGGTGTAACCGTAGGTGTATTTGTCGGCTCGTTCCTTTTGGGAAAACGGAAGTTTGTTTCGGTTTGGATTCCGTCGATCGTTGCATCTGTGATGACGCTCCTTATGTATATCGGCGAAATGATCCTGCTCAACGGACATTTGTACAGCTTCGGTGCCGGATTCATATTCGACAGTATCCCCGGAATCGTTCTTGCCCCGGTAGATTTGTTGATCATCCTATCATCAGGGGGTATAACTGTATTGATATTTACTTTGCTGAATTGTAAAGACTCCAAATCAAAAGAATAGTTTATAGATCATGAAAAGCGTCTCAGTACTATACACATTTGCAGAGATATTGACTAGTAAATACGCTAAACGTATTGAAAATCTAAAAAAAATTGTTTATAATACTACTTGTCACCGATGGAGATTTATCCATAGCGCAACGACTCCTGCTATCAACGGCGATAACAAGAGGGTATATAGGCTTGACAATTCAAATCATCAAAAGATGCACAGATACGGAAGAACATAATTCCTAAAGTTGAAGCTAAGATGATATTGAAAGGAGATTTGAATATGAAATATAATTTTGTTCGGTTTCCGGGAGGAAAAAGCAAAGCTGTTACTTTGAGCTACGATGACGGTTTGAAGGATGATATCCGATTT
>CAYVUJ010000211.1:0-3453 GCA_964454825.1 uncultured Lachnospiraceae bacterium
GTTGATCCTGCCGTCGCCGTTGTAATCGGCGAGAGCGGGATCGATATACTCATCGCACCAGCCGACAAGATAGCGCATGATTGCAATGACGTCACGGTTGTTGACCGCGCCGTCGTCGTTTGCATCGCCGGGGATCGGCTCGGGGCCGTCGGAGTTGAAGATGATGTTCGCGTTCCGGAGCGGATCGTTGTTGGAGCCTATGGAAATCTCCTTCCATTTCTCCTCCGAGCCGCCGTAATACACAGTCTCAAGCGAGGAACATCTGTTGAACGCCCATTCGCCGATCGATGTCACGCTGTCGGGGATGGTGATTCTCTTAAGCGAGGAGCAACCATTGAACGCGTAGCTGCCAATCGATGTCACGCTGTCAGGGATGGTGATTTTCTTAAGCGAGGAGCAACCATCGAACGCGGAGTGGGCGATCGTAGTCACGCTGTCGGGGATGACAACGCTCGTGAGCGAGTCGCAATTGTAGAACGCGGCTGCACTGATCACGGTCACACTGTCTGGTATAGTGATGCTCGTGAGCGAGTCGCAATTGTAGAACGCGTCGTAGCCGATCTCTGTCACGCTGTCGGGGATGGTGACATTCGTGAGTGAGATGCATTCGTAGAACGCGTAGTCACCGATCGTGGTCACACTGTCGGGGATGGTGAGACTCTCGAGAGAGGTACAATCGAAGAACGCGGCGTAGCCGATCTCTGTCACGCTGTCACCGATGGTGACGCTCGTGAGTGAGGTGCATCTATGGAACGCCCATTTGCCGATCGATGTCACGTTGTCGGGAATGGTGACGCTCGTGAGCGAGGTACAATATTTGAACGCGAAGCTGCCGATCCAGGTCACACTGTCTGGTATAGTGATGCTCGTGAGCGAGTCGCAATTGTAGAACGTGTAGCCACCGATCGTGGTTACACTGTCCGGAATGGTGATGCTCTCAAGCGAGGTATAATTGAAGAACGCGTCGGAGATGGCGGTCACAGGGCAGCCACCGAGCGTGGTGGGGATCGTAACCTCGGCGGCTGCGCCCATGTACCTTGTCACAGTTGCTGCGCCGTTGACGATCTTATACTCCCAGTCGCCGTCGATCTCTGTACCTATAGCGTTGAAGATGATGATGAAGTCTGGATCCCAGATGAAGCGATCGTTACCGTCGCTGATGGAAACCTTTCCCCACTCCTCCCTCGAGCCGCCGTAATACACAGGGTTGAGCGAACCACAATCGTTGAACGCACAGAAGCCGATCGAGGTCACGCTGTCGGGAATGGTGACGCTCGTGAGCGAGTGGCAAAATTCGAACGCGTGGTCGCCGATCGAGGTCACGCTGTCGGAGATGGTGACACTCGTGAGCGAGTTGCAAAATTTGAACGCGCTGTCGCCGATCGCGGTCACGGGGCAGCCTTCAATTGTGGCAGGGATCGTGACCTCGGCATCCGAGCCCTTGTACCCCGTGACCGTTGCCGCGTCGTTGGTGATCGTATACTCCCAGTCGCCGTCGGTGGCAGCGCTCACCGGGACGACTACGATTGCCGTCATCACCATGAGCATGGCAAGGAGTGCTGCGAGAAATCGTTTTCTCATTTTTTCCTCCAAAAACAATATGTAAATACATTTTGTTAAGTATATCACAAAACGCCCAATGCTTTGCGAATCATATGTTAATTCCGGCTCGCCGTGGCATAGGGCGTTTTGTCGGCGGCATGCCCGGCCTTGGCGGCTTTGTCATTCAGTCGATCTTACGCAAAATGAGCGTCCGAGGGCCGGTGACGACTTCGAGGCGCTCCACGGTCGGCACCCCCTCGCTGTCCGCCGCGCATTCGCCGCTTTTGTCCGCATATTCCCACGCGAAGCGCTCGCCGGGCGCGAGCTTGAAGTGCTGAAGTCTCCTGAGTGCCACGTCCGCTACGCTCGACGTCGGGAATTCGACGCGGCTGGTCCACTCGTCGTTTCGAAGCAGTCTCAGGGCGATCTCAAAGCGGTCATGCTGATCGCAGAGCACCTCCCAGCGAAAGAACGCGTTGACCTGACCTGAGTCTTTGCGTCCCTCGACATCAGGCCACGGGATCGGGTCGTCCGTCGAGGCGCCGAGAAACACCGGATACGCCTCGTCGCGGCGCACGGTGCCGATGTCGAACGCGTGGACGAGATCGTTGACGGCGTTGATGCGCTCGTCGTTGTTCTCGTGACCGAACGGCCCGAAAAAGCCCATCAGCGCAAGCTTTTTCTCCTTTGCCGCACGGTAGAGAATCTCGTGTCCCTCGGAGAACTCGTCGTTCTGCGCGGAGTAGTCCACCACGGGCGGCGGATCAGGGAGAGAAAAGCCCTCAGGACGGGGAAGATCGAGCAGGCAGCGGTCCGCCGCGTGGCGTACCCCGGCGGGGACATTGACCTTGATCGCTGCGAAGATATCGCCGCGGCAGAGCGCGATACCGAGCGAGCCGCTCCCGCCCATCGAGTTCCCGACGGCGTAGACACGCATCGCGTCGACGGCGTATGCCTTGATCGCCCACTCCACGGTGGCGACGCATCGGCGCTCGACCGGCTGAATGTTCTCGTGTCGTGTGCCGACGGTGCTGTACTGGCCGCCCTTGCAGTCGACGCCGCCCCACCACCAGTCGCCGCGGTTCGCGCCGCAGTCGAGCACGACGCCGAACGCATCCTCGGGGACATGGTAGATGTCGTGATTACCCTTTGTGAGCATGCAGGTCACGCAGGAGTAGAGCTCATGACCGGCGGAGTGGAACACGGCGTAGAGCGGATAGAGTACGCCCTCGCGCTCGTTTTTCGGATGGATTATGGCAAATGAGTCGCGCTGAGGCTTGTCATAGCCCCACTCAGCCTCGGATTCGTGAGAGAGAAACTCGATCCTGCGTCCGTTTATAAGACTTCCGTTTGTCGGATTCATATACTTACCTCGGTGTTATTCAAAATGTACGGACTGACGGGGCGTCGGCCGCCGGAGTCCTTTCAATATTTTAACACAATCGGCATGTCAAGTCAATAGGACGCGCGTTCGGCGGCCGTCGCCGGGAACGAATCTGAGGAAACACCGCACAATTCGCGGCTGACGCCTTGACGGCACACTTGCTTACATCTTTTCCGTTATACTTCACAAAAATCCTTGGCAATAGGTAACTATTACCTGCGTCTTTTTGTATCGTCTGACGAAAAATCTGACAGCGCAATTGCACCGTCAGAATTGTGCGGTGTTGCCCTGAAAAAATTGAAATTTGGTCTTGACAAATCGGTTTACATGATGTAAAATGATTTCATACTACAATATGTAAACCACATGGAGGGCTGAATATGGCTGACATGACCATGGGAAGCGTGGAGACACGCTTCGCGAACATCATCTGGGACGGCGAGCCGATCTCATCCACCGAGCTTGCCCGGCAAAGCGCCGAGCTTCTCGGGTGGAAGAAAAGCACGTCGTTCACGGTGCTTCGCAGG
>CAYVUJ010000212.1:0-3432 GCA_964454825.1 uncultured Lachnospiraceae bacterium
GACACAAAGTCCGAGCTTTATCTCCGTCCCGAAACCGCACAGGGAATATTCGTAAACTTTGCAAATATCCAAAGAACGAGCCGTAAAAAAGTTCCTTTCGGTGTGGCGCAGATCGGTAAATCCTTCAGAAACGAGATCACCCCCGGCAACTTCATCTTCCGCGTGCGTGAGTTCGAGCAGATGGAGCTCGAGTTCTTCTGCAAGCCCGGCACCGACCTCGAGTGGTTTGCGTACTGGCGCTCCTTCTGCCGCGATTTCCTCCTCTCCCTCGGTATGCGTGAGGAGAATCTGAGGCTTCGTGACCATGATCCTGAGGAGCTGTCCTTCTATTCGAAGGCTACCACGGACTTCGAGTTTTTGTTCCCCTTCGGCTGGGGCGAGCTCTGGGGCATCGCGGATCGTACCGACTACGATCTCTCCTGCCATCAGAAGGAGTCCGGCAAGGACCTCACCTACTTCGATCAGGAGACGAACGAGCATTATATTCCGTACGTGATCGAGCCGTCGCTCGGTGTTGAGCGCGCGTTCCTCGCCTTCCTCTGCGATGCTTATGACGAGGAGGTCGTCGACGCTGAGAAGAACGACGTGCGCACGGTGCTTCGTCTGCATCCGGCGCTCGCGCCCTTTAAGGCCGCAGTGCTCCCGCTTTCGAAGAAGCTCTCCGACGAGGCTAATGAGAAGGTGTTCGCTCCTCTTGCAAAGAGGTTCATGGTCGACTTTGATGACGCGGGCTCCATCGGCAAGCGCTATCGCCGTGAGGACGAGATCGGTACGCCGATCTGCGTGACGTATGACTTCGATTCCGTCGAGGATGGCTGTGTTACGGTCCGCGCCCGCGACACAATGGCGCAGGAGCGCATTCCGATCGATGCGCTTGAAAAGTACATCGAGGAAAAGATCGCATTCTGATGGAGCTTTGCAGTGTGAGGGAGGTCAAGGCGCTTCTTGAGGTGTTCGGCCTCTCGCCAAAGAAAGCCATCGGACAGAATTTCCTGATCGACCCTTCGGTTCCGGAGCGTATCGCGGATGCGGCGGCGGATACGGTGAGGGAGCGTCCGACGGCGGCGCTCGAGATCGGACCGGGCGTAGGGGCGCTCACCTCGCGTCTTTGCGAGCGCTTCGATCGCGTCGTCGCGGTGGAGATCGACCGCGGCCTGATCCCCGTGCTCGGACGGACACTGGCGGAGTACGATAATGTCGAGATCGTCGAGGGGGATTTTCTATCCCTCGATCTGGAGGCGTTCTTCGCGGAGAAGTTCTCCGGCTACGATGTCGCTGTGTGCGCGAATCTGCCGTACTACATCACCACGCCGATCATGATGCGCTTTTTTGACACATTCCCGAGGGCGCGGCGCATGCCTGTGTCGTCGCTCACCTTCATGGTCCAGCTCGAGGTGGCTCAGCGCATCTGCTCGACAAGCGACGCAGGGGACTATGGTGCCGTGGCGGCGTCGGTCGCCCTCTCGGCGAGCGCGTGCCGGCTGTTCAATGTGCCGCCCGGATGCTTCTATCCGGCGCCGTCTGTCACCTCGGCCGTGATGCGGCTTACGCCGCACGAGAATGCGATCCGCACGGTCTATCCCGACGCACCGTCTGACGATGAAGAGTGCGAACGCTTCGCCGCCGAGGCCGGCCGCATTATTTCGGCCGCGTTTGCCAAGCGCAGAAAAACGCTCGTGAACGCGCTTGCCGAGCTCTATCCCAAGGATCGCATCAGCGCGGCGCTTGCCGAGGTCGGACTTCGCCCCGATATCCGCGGTGAAAAGCTGAGTTCGGCGGACTTTTGCCGACTTGCGGACATTCTGAGAACACACTGATATCAAGGTCGGTCAATTGACGAAAAAGCCACGGTTTATTGTTTTTATATAGAAACAATAAACCGTGGCTTTGAAACACCGTTTACCTGTTGCAAGTGATCCGAAAAGATCGCCCCAAAGACTTGGCGCAAGGTGTCGTTCTGTCAGGTTGTGGTAACTATCCCCCTGTTTTACCGTGATGTTCTTAACGGAGAAATGAGGGAGTATGTACCTGGAAGGCTTTAACCTTCCGGGTACTGCTATTTAAGCAGTTATTTGTGGTATGGGAAGCACTTTCTCAATTGCGGGCATTCCATTTTGTTCAGGCAGTTGAAACGCATAGTGGATGACGTTTGGGTTTCCACAGGTTCGAGAATACTTCTCTAACTTTTCGTATACTTCAATCCTGCGAATGAATACTCTCAGAAGTTCGGGCGTCAGTTTCGGTATCTCAATATATTTCTTAGACTTGTCCATAAACTCCCATATACACATTTCCCGCATATCCATCGCATTCATTTTCTCACGAATGGATTGGAGTTCCTGCTTCAGTTCTGCCTGTTCCTGCTCATATCCGCTTGCCATCATATCATAGCGTTCCAGCGTCAGCCGTCCGCATACTCTGTCTTCATATAAGCAGCGGATGATGTTGTCAAGCTCACGTATACGGTTTTCTATTTGAACTTTTTCCCGTTCTGCCGTTTTGTAAAACTTTTTTGCTTCGGCTTCACCATTCTGCGTTGCCATTGTATAAAACTCATCGGGATTATCTCTTGCGAATGCTGTTACCGTTTTCAGATAGTGGTTTTCGCGGATATAGTGTGCCGTACAGTCGGTTGTTCTGCGTTGGAATCCTCCACATTGAAAATTGTTGTTTTCCGGCTTGATGGTCTTTCCTCTGTGCAGGTACAGTCGGCTTCCGCATTCTCCATAGAAAAGATATCCTGCATATTTGTCCATCTCTCCGTGCTTGTCGGGACGTTTTCTTCCGGCAAAATGTTTTTGCACCATTTCAAAGGTTTTGCGATCAACGATAGCTTCATGCGTATCCTCAAATATAAGAATATTTTCAGGAGCATTCTTCAGACGCTTTTTTGCTTGTTGGATTTTGAATAGGTTTTGAAGTTGACGGTATCTCCTGCATATTCTCTGTTTTCAAGCATTTTTCGTACTGTTGACTGCGCCCAATGATACGGTCTTGTCAGATCGGGATTTCCTGAGCGGCTGCCTGTCTTTCTGAAAGCGTATACGCTTGGAGATACAATTTTTTCTGCGAATAACTTGTCACAGATTTTTACGATTCCGATACCTCTCGAATACATCTCAAAGATACGTTTGACGATAGGTGCAGTTTCGGGATTAGGAATAAACTGTTTTGGATTGTCGGGATTCTTCATATACCCATACGGAATTGTTGTCCCAACTCGCTCACCGCGTTCGCCCTTTGCTTTCTGTACCGTACGGATTTTACGGCTGGTATCTCTGGCGTCAAAATTATTAAAATAATTTTTGATGCCGGAGAAGTCACTGACACTGTTTGCGTAGGATGTGTCGGTGTTGTTTGCACGGACAATCTGAAATGTATCAATAGCAACCAATACCGTATCGGGATGCTCCGAGACAAAATTCCGTATCT
>CAYVUJ010000213.1:0-2073 GCA_964454825.1 uncultured Lachnospiraceae bacterium
GTTCTTACCATTTCGCCCGTTTATGTTACAAGTGAACAAAGCTCTGCCCGTGCTACTTCCAAAACCACGTCCGGCAGTAAATATGCAACATATAAAGAATCTGACGGGAGCCTTGAATGGCAATATACTCTTTCGGGTACTTTCTCATATGTTCCGGGAGTTTCATCCACGTGTATAAGCGCTACATACAAAAATGATATATATGATGACAGTTGGTCATTCTCCGACGGCTCTGCAACAAAGTCCGGCAACAAGGCTATCGGAAAAGGCACATATATAAAAAAATTTCTGTTTGTTACTACAAGAACATGTAATGTAGATCTAAGCATCACCTGCGATACCTACGGCAAACTAAGCTAAAGACAACTAGGCTCCATATTCAGTATCGAATGTTGAATGTGGAGCCTTGCTTGTATTCCGGACAATGCCCCCATCATCCACAACCGGATGATGGGGTTTTTTGGTGGTTCAACGCACGTGGCGGTCGAATGCCCTGTTTTAATCCGGCGTCAATCTCCTTTAAGGTGATAGTTCGATTATCTCCGGAATGGTTGAATGTCAAAATGACTTTACTGCACATTTTCGATGTGGCGGAAAGTGTGAGGTGATCACAACCATCTGCCATCCAGTATTTTACATTTTTCATCAAGGTTATTCCAGAAAAAACCAAAAAATTCCAAAATACGCACCGCATTTTGTGTACAGACTTTCAAAAAGAAAGTATAATATTCTAAAAATAATATTATGAAAAAGGAGAATTAAAATATGCCGGAGATCGATGTGTTAGCCGATAAACTCATAACCATTCGACGCGAAAGGAAGGAGACACAGGAGGTTTTTGCACAAAACTGCGGAATCAGCACTGAAGAGCTGAGCCTGATCGAGCGACGAAAGGCAGACCCGAAGCTGAGTACGCTCCAAAATATTGCTGCATATACTGGTGATAGCGTGTCTGATTTACTGAGGGGCGACGGGTGAATAAATGGGGTGTACATACAGATTAAGAATGGATCAGATAGATGATCAGAGTGGCACGACGCACACTGTCTACGGTGTTGAGCTTTGGGAGGATGGGTGTCTTGTGCGTGCGGTCGATGACGTGTTCTTTGACCGGGAGAAGGCGGAGGAATTTGTGTCGCTGTGCAATCGGTTACAGCTGAGCGCAGTGCATTTGACGGATGTCATTGCTGATGCGGTTGAAAATGCGAAGTAGCTTCGCAGGTGAATTAACAGAGCGGAACAGACTCGGGCAAAGCATGGGGAGGGGGAAGGGGCGGTGTAAAGCATTAGCGATGAATACCGTACCACCCTGCTCGCACACATTCTAAGCGAAGTCAGCCCTGATTCCCACGAGGACGTCGGGGCGCTTTTTCTTTTGAAAAATTCATGGAGGACACAGAACAATGAACACAAAAGAACTGATTGAAAAAACAAGCACAGTGAAAACGACCGCTGTTTTCAGCAAAAGCACCTCGGATAGATACGCTCTGACAATGGAGTGGGACTCGTCGAAAGAATCGGCGGTACTGGGGTCGAAGCGTAAAGTTTTTTTCCCGATTTTAGCTTTTTCAGATTCCTTCCTTATCGTGGTCGAAAAACTATCGCAAACTTTGGATTTATCTCAAAATACGCGTGATTGATTTTACATAATCAATGTGGTATCATTATGTCAAGCGGAAGTCATCGCGCGATATTGCCGTAATGATATTTAAAGAGGGTGTTTTTATGATGCTTCAGATAGGTGAAAAAATCAGAAAGTGCCGAAGAGATATGGATATGACCCAGGACGAGCTTGCCGGGAAATTGGGCGTGGCGTCCCAGACAGTCAGCCACTGGGAGAACGGAGTAACATACCCGGATATTGAGCTGCTGCCGCTGATCGCACGTACCCTCGGCATGTCGCTTGACAATCTGTTCGGTACCTCCGATGAGGACAGACAGAGGCGGACGGACGAGCTTTTACACAGGCTTGACGAGGCAACCAAGTCCTGCCCGCCGGATGAGGATATGATCATCGATCTTGTAAAAGAGGCAAGACAAAATATCGGATACTACCCCGAGATGTGGCGATTT
>CAYVUJ010000213.1:2083-3389 GCA_964454825.1 uncultured Lachnospiraceae bacterium
TCATTCCGAGAAGGCACTTGCACAAATCCGGCTGTATGTAAATGATATTCTTGAATGCAGCACCGATGAGACGGAAAGGCGCGGAGCTGTATACCTCATGACTATTTGTGAGACAGAGGATAATCTTGGCCAGTTCATTGACAAACACGCAGGACAAAACGAACTCTCGAAGCTGGGCATGCTTTGCACGCGATACTTTAGTACGGGTGATACGGAAAAGATGAACGTAGTCGTTCAGGAAATGAACCTTGAAAGGATAGTCGGGCTCCTGAACGGTCCCATGTTGCTTTCTCCTGCCGATCCCGAAGAGGTACTTGATATGTTGCGGCAAAAACTCAGAGTAGTGAATTTTTTCAGCGGAAATAATCCGGACTACGATATTCTTACTTCTCTTTCAGGTGAGATCGGTGTGTTCGTTTGTGAACTGGTACATCTCGGAGATTTGTTCAGCGTGGAATCTGCCATGGCCGGTCGAACGAAGGATTCCCTTGCCGCCCTTGAGAGAATGTGCGACCTCCTTGAGCGAGTCATGGCGATAAAAGGAAAAATCCAGATGACGGGCCCCGCTCCGTGGTTCGACAAAATAACGTTCACCTTTGAGGAAACGTGGGAACACATAGGCGGGACGTACGAGGAACGCGCGATCATGGTATACAGACGTAGCCTTGACGGCAAAGATAAATTTGTCGGTGAGACTATTCCGTCGGTGGTGGGCATGTATTTGCTTGAAGAACCGGACATCCGTGAGGATGTGCCGTATATGTATGACATTGTGCGCGACGATCCGAGATTTAAAGTGTGTGCCGATCGCATCCGTGCTCTGATCGAGACGAGACCGATAATTGAATATTCAACTTAAAAACAGGGCCGTCAATGACGGTCAGTACATCGAGAGAATTGACATCTCAAATGAAACTGTAAGAGCCGTCTTCAAGACGGCTTTTTCTGTTGAAGAAGATGCAGTTTATTCTGTATTTACCAAAGAGGTAAGTGTCATGAGGAAAATCTGCCCAAAGATGCGCTTCAAGCGTTAGTGTGAACTCGCTCCCAAACATCGGATCGTACAAAAACTGCATTTTTTTTGCGTGGCGAGTTTTCGAGGAAACGCATAACAAGAAAAACTCGCATCTGTACATACAGTCGCGAGTTTTTTGGTGGAGAGATTACGAAAAAGCTGCACTCTATCCCCGCGCCGCAAACAAAAAAGCACCGCATGACCTCATGCGATGCTCGGCTGTCGGCACTGCCGACTGGTGGAGGCGGGGAGAGTCGAACTCCCGTCCGAAAATCTTTCCATACGGCTTTC
>CAYVUJ010000214.1:0-3385 GCA_964454825.1 uncultured Lachnospiraceae bacterium
CTCTCTTTACTCTCCCCTTCCCACAGAGGAAGGGGCCGGGGGATGGGGACAAAAACAAATCCATACCCCACTCCCCCTTGAGGAACTCACTCCTTACCTCCCCCCAAAGGCAGCCCCTCTCTCTTTACTCTCCCCTTCCCACAGAGGAAGGGGCCGGGGGATGGGGACAACAACAATGCCATACCACACTCCCCCCAAAGGCAGCCCCTCTCTCTTTACTCTCCCCTTCCCTCCGAGGTTGGGGCCGGGGGATTCCTAACCTCTCCCATGAAGGCGAGAGGAACCCTTAAACCATGCCCGCCAGTTCAAAAATCACTCCTCAACCCACAGCTCGCCAAACATTATACCCGTACCGCTGCCACCAATCCACAAAACAAGTGCGAAGCACACCACTCCCCCACACACCGTCATCCCTCGCCCCCTCTCTACACTGTCATCCCTCGGCTTGCCCTGCAAGCCGTCAAGGGATCCCCCGCGGCATTTAAACACCATACACTCAAAAGATTGCTTAACCTCACCGTTATGCCGATAGCGCCGCCACTTCGGAGCGATAATACAAAAAAAGCCACCACCCTGCCACCGCCACCACAAAGAAACACAAAAAGGGGCAGCTAACGCCACCCCTCATTTTGCTCAAATCAAACAAGCTTACTTGCGAGTCCCCTGATCCATAACTTTAGGATCCACCGTCTCTTGTTTAATTTTTTCTGTTACTGGTTTATAAACAGTCTTTTCCCATGGGCTCTTATCTTCATACTTCTTTTCGCAGATAGATAACCCCACACTTCTCAAAGCTGTCTCGGTCGGAACAAACAAATCCATTCCTTCCGCAGTCTGCTTTGCAGAGTTGGAAATACCATTAACCGTTCCAAGCTTATCAATCAACACACTACCGCGCGAAACTTGTTGCACGAGCGCATCAACAATAATCTCGGTGCCAAGAGAATCCGAATAACGATAACCATAAATCTTACCATTATCATCCATATAATTTGTCGAACCCTCGCCTTCATTACCTAACGCAATAAAGCCCTCTTGGTCAATCGCCGGCAACTGAAGGTTAAGCGCAAGCGGCACAAAAGTAACCGGTTTTTCCAAATGCATTAAAGCAATATTTTTGCTCGGGTTCACTCTAACGGCTCTCGCTTTCAAAGTCTCCCCGTTCATCGTCTTGATTTCATAGGAATTATTAAGCTTGTTAACAAGCCCCGCCGATGTCAACACAAACGAATCCGAAATAAGCAAACCTTTTCCTTTATCACCGCTCACATTGGTAATATCAACCACATTACCGCGAATTTGGAGCATATTCTCAGGGCTAAGTTCGCTATAAGGCAAGCGATCTACCACGCAAAGCTTAGAATCAACCGAATAATCTTCTAAATCAACCCAGCTGTCGTCAATAGTTGTGCAGCTGCCATCCGAAATCACTTTACCCGTCTCGTCAATGCAATTTTCATATACCCGATGAGTATCCGTAACGCCACCGGTCTCCTCAACTTGCGCCGGAATAGTAACGTTCTCAACTTCAACCCCGCCGGTCTCTTCAACTGCCGGCACGCTGACAACCGTTTCAACCACCTTCACCGGTTCTTCATCCGGCTTAGGTTCATTGCAATCTTCAACACATTCGGTCGTGCAATTATCTTTGCTCTCAACACAAGTTTCGGTGCAGATTCTTCTGCATTTCGGCTGTTCGCATTGCTGAGAACATTGCATCGGACAAGCTTCGGTTTCAACCGTTGTAACCGTAGTGGTCTCGGTCGTCGTTGTTGTCACCGTCTTATTTTCGGTGCAAACAGGAACACAAACCTGCTGACAAACGGGCGCCGGTGTTTCGATTCTCGTTGTGGTAATGATTTTCTTTTCAATCGTCGTTGTTTCGGTCTGCACATCAACAAATTCTTCAACCTTCGGTTTAGCCTGAGCCTGAGCACACGGGCAGCTAACTTTAGGGCAAGAACATACCGGCTGATTACACAAGCAAGGTTGCATCACCGCACACGGACACATCGGACGAGCAATTGCCGGACACTGCGGTTGCGGCGCATACGCACAAGAGTGAGTATATTCTACTTCCTTTGCAAAATGACATTTCCCCGGATTAAACTTCTCGTCAAACGCCACTAACGCCGCACGATCCTGCGCCATATCCTCAGGCGATGCATGAAGCTTCAATTGTTCTTCAAACCCCGGAAGAGAAGAAAGTCTTGCTGCCGCATCAGCAAACGCATCCTCAGCAAGTTTAACTTCACCTTCATAAATACCATTTTCAAGCTCAGCATATCCGGTCGTTACACCTTTCCAATAAACTTTGCTCTCACCCAAGTTCATCAAACGCCAAGTAACAGTCATCTCTGCCGAACCGTTGCGTTTATTATTCTTTTGCGCCTTATCCCAATCAAACTCATCGCAAACATTCATAAAGAAATTAGTCACTTCCGCCGTCAACGCATATTCCGGAAGCTTAACCGAAGCATCTTCTAAGCAAACATCTGACGGAATTTCCATAACTTTATAGCACTTATCAGCTGCTTTTTTAAACACATCATTAAACGCCATATTTTTCTGAATAACGCGCCCGTGGTTCAAAATTGCTTTTTTTGTCGCGCGTCTGCATCCGAAAATCCGAAACCGATAATTCCCGACATGCCCCGAATACGGATTAAAACTCTCCTGATTATTGAGCTTAAAATCAACATGCGTCAACGCAAAAGACGCCAAATCGCAACAATTACGATTCGCCGCATTGCTTTTATATCTCGGCTCCGCAAACACATAGTTTTTATTTTTTACCACAGCTCCCGGGCAATCCGGACAAACGCGCTTTTGCGGTCCGTCTACAATCCGTACTTTCTGGTCAGACTTATAGGCGGCACTACACCTGTCGCATCCTCCGCCAGAAAAGATACTGCCGTCTTTATCTTCATTATCAATAATAGACGTGCCGCAGTTCTCACAGGCCCCGCCCGAAAAGATACTGCCGTCTTTATCGGCAACGCAATCCGGACAGTCAGGCGTTGCGGCAACAACATTCAACGCCCCCAAAACGAGCCCGAATGCAAACACGCCGCAAAATATTTTTTTCAAAATGTTTATCGCTGACATATTATTTGTTCTCCTAATATGGTTTTTTGAAAAGTCGATGTCGATAAGACAGCGCTTCAGTCAGATGCATTTTAGACACCTTTTTTTCATTTTGCAAGTCTGCAATCGTTCTTGCTAACCGCAAAATTCGCATCAGGCTTCTGGCCGTCAACCCGCACTTTTCTGCGGATTCCGCGGCAAATTGCCGCAAATTTTTATCCATATCCAAAATTTTTTCTAATAAATCTCCCGTCAATTCCGCATTTGTTAAAGATTTTTTTTCACCGATTTTATCGAG
>CAYVUJ010000215.1:0-3379 GCA_964454825.1 uncultured Lachnospiraceae bacterium
GGCAAATATGTATCAGTTTCAATAGAACCACCATTATCAACCGCATCGCCTACGACATTTAAAATCCTACCTAAAATAGCTTTTCCAACAGGAATTTTAATAGGTTCATTAGTATTAATAACTTTCATTCCACGACGCAATCCGTCAGTTGATGACATCGCAACTGTTCTTACCTTATTTGAACCCAACATTTGCTGAACTTCAACAACAACCTTGGTTCCATCATCTTGAAAAATATTCAATGCAGTATAAATATTTGGCAAATCACCTGATGGGAATTCCACATCAATTACAGGTCCGATAACCTTAGTAATTAAGCCTTCTGCAGCGGTTAATGTTTCCATATTTAACCCTCCCTCTTATATAAAATTTTTGTCATATCTTTGCTAATAAATTTATTATACAACAAGCAAAAATTTTATACTACTTAACCAGGGCTAATTTTTTACCACATTCACATTGGCTATCTGAGTAGGCATTTGCAACAAATTCTGAACTTGGGTTTACCTTACAAGAACCCGTAAAAGTTAGAGGCACACCACCTTCAGGCACATGATAAAGAATTAATGTCGTATCATTCAGAGGAATTGAAACATCTTTATCATCGTAAACTCGAGTCAAATAATAATGTCCGTTTTCATTAATTCTCACTTTATAAATATCATTTTCATTTTTTGCATTCACAAATTTCGTACCTTCGCGAAGCCCTGCTATACCTACAAGTCCGTCACGGTCTTCATTGAAGTATAATCGATCAATATAAATATCATCCTGTCTATATTCTTTTCTATGATCAGTATGTAAACCTGTCGGATTGAATATCGAAATCGCCATTCTGCCATCAGTACTTTGGCGTAAAATTGAAGAGACTAAAACTCCATTTTGAGCTCTATTCAAAGGCAAAGTAAACACAGCACCATTATTTAAAGCATTACATTCAGGCTTTCTGCGTACAGCCATTGTTTCATCGAAATATCCCTTGTATTTTGCCAAAAATTCTTTATATTTAGGGCTGCCTTCGGTAATCCATTCATCATGAGTTCTTTGTCTGCCTTGAAGATACATATTTTTTGTTTTTGTATCGTAACCTGTTGCTCCAACATCATCACCATCAAACAAAGTTGGCATACCAGGTAATGCAACCAAATACTTCATCATACCTAAAAGTTTTGATAACCCAGGTTTCATAACAGCTTCAAAAACTTCATTTTCGTAGTTGTCACCTGTATTTCCAGGTAATTTAAATCCATAAACATCCCTTGCCTGTTTTAATACCATTGAAATCGAAATATCAATCGGCTTAATTCCAAACGCATCAGGATCAAAACGTTTACCCATAAATTTACCCTGTGCCAAATCTGAAATCGCCTTACTGATAGGAATAAACGCTTGATTAAATGTTTCGTCATTAAAATGATGAGTATTGCGATAGTTATTTAACACGTCAATAAATGCCGGTCTTAAGGCATCTGCCATAGCAATTGCCTTTGGAGATACCCCTGAAAAATCATACTGATCAACTTCGTAATCAGAAATAGGTTCTAAGAATTTATCTTTAATAATCTGATATGCTTTACGTCTGTTTTCTCTACCTTCAACATAAGTCAAATCTGAATAGAACAATGCCATATCCATAGCAGCACAGTGTAATGCTCTTGGCTTATCATGGTTTCCGATAAATGTATAAGAATACATAACAGAATCCAAACCTCCTGAACGAATAAATGAAGGATTACCTTCAACCATCTTCTCAAAGATTATTTTTTGAAGATTTTCAGGTTTTTCAAATTTAGCACCATTTTCGAAATCTTTCGTAAATATTCTGGAAATATCTCTAAAATAATGAGTATAGTTTGCAGTAGATGTCATGCCTGTTTCACGAATAAATTTAGGTACAAGATCTTCCCATTTTGGATATTTTTTGGAGTATCTTCCAAAACCTTCTTGATACAAAGTTCCTTCATCAGTAATCTCAGCAACGGTATATGCGTTAGGATTTTTATCAATTACACCTTGTACAAACTTCTTCCAAAAATCTGTAACATTCTGCCAGGTATATTCAACATTTGTTTTATGATTACGTAATGATTCTACATCTGCAATGTCTTTTGTAGCATCAATTCTCCAATCAAGACCAGATTGTGTTTTGTCGATAATCAAATCCGCTAATTGGAAACTTGCTAAATTTGTACCTTTTAAAGATTTTAAAATACTATCAACGATTTCACTATCATTTGATGAATTGACGTTTTTAATACCATTGCGTAATTCATCAAGAACCATATCAGCCTCATCCTCAGGACAAGACGGATTGTTGATATCTAATGTCTGCAAACTTACTTCTTTTAATTTATTGTAATCATATGCAATTTCGCCTGATTTTTTATCAATATCAACATTAATTTGAGGAGCTAAAGCTTTTATTGTAACATATTTTGCAATTTCAGGAAGCAAAATCGGCAAAACATATTTTCCGTATTTTGTAACCTTATCCCCATCAAATAACTTACTATCATCTGGAAGGTTTTCATCAACATGATTAAGAACTGCTGTTGCAAAATTTGACATTTCATTTTTGTAAATGCTTTCCATTTTCGAATAAGTTTTTTTATAAATTGGATTAAGATTTTTATTACCCGCTTTATAAATATCATAACGAGAAACACCAATTTCATCTTTATTTGCAGCACGTTTGGTAACCAATGGAGACCCCAACACAGCAGCAAGATTATCACCA
The DNA here is from genome assembly GCA_964454825.1 of uncultured Lachnospiraceae bacterium. Taxonomy (GTDB): domain Bacteria; phylum Bacillota; class Clostridia; order Oscillospirales; family CAG-272; genus UMGS1312. The sequence continues at coordinate 2,738 of CAYVUJ010000215.1, forward strand.
AATTCAAACGAATCCAAAGGTGTATTCATTAAACCTTCAAGAATTTGTGAGTTTTTATCTTCATTAGAAAGAATTCTCTTATTATGATAAATTCCTGCCAAAACATTTGTGACTTCGGCTTTATTAACCTCTGCCTTAACTGATTTAGGAAGAATTTTATTATTAGCCATTGATGAAATTTTTCTATAAACTAATGAAGGATTTTTTATATCAACATTTTTTAAATTTTGAGCAATATACAATCTTAAAATATCATCAGTTTTTTGAGTCCAATACTGACCTGAAGTTACCGCATAATCCTGAACCTGCCAGGTTCCACGCAAGATTTTTGCTTCCTCTCTTGCTTTTTCATCTACTGAAAAATTCATTAAAGCCTGTGTATCTGTATTTGAAAATACAAAGTTCAATTTTGCAATATCAGGGTTTGCATCCCAAGTCTCAAACCCACTTTCAAATTTACCATCAACAATGAAATTTTCATTTTTAGATAATATTCGTGCAGCTTTACCACTATCAAGAGAAACCGGTACTCCTGCAAACTTTTTATTATATTCATTAAATCTTTTAATATTTTGATTATAAGTTTCGGCATCAATTTCAAACGCATAAGGGAAAATCGAATCATTATGAGTATGCAAATCA
>CAYVUJ010000216.1:0-3363 GCA_964454825.1 uncultured Lachnospiraceae bacterium
TTTCACAAATGGAACAAGCTGAAAGCCAAAATGTTAAAAACTACGAATATGAAGAAGAAGTTGAAGAGTTTCCGGTAGAAGATGTAGTTGACTCAGAAGAATTAGAAGCAGAAATTGCAGAAGAAATGAGTCAACAAGAACTTGATGAAGAAGATATGGTAGAAGGCGGAGTTTCAGAAGAAACAGAAGAAGAATAATTTATCTTTGAATATATTAAAAAGGCACCGGATATTTTTAATATCCGGTGCCTTTTGTTATACTAATCCTTCTTTGAGTGCTTTAACAGCGGCTTGGGTTCGGTCATCTACCACAAGTTTTTGGATAATATTGCAAACGTGGGCTTTTGCAGTATGGGAAGAAATTGTGAGTGCATCGGCAATTTCGTTATTTGATTTACCGTCTACGACTAGTTTTAGAACCTCATATTCTCGTTGTGTTAAGTTGCAGTGTTGTTCTCTAAACATTGCACGAGACATTTGTCTTTGAGGAACAATTCCGCAATTTTTATCACGCAGAATAGGCACTGCAAGCGGGTCAATCCACATTGCACCTTCTTTAATTGTTTGGATAATCATTTTTAATAAATCAGTATTAATGTCTTTCATAACATATGCACAGGCACCTGATTGCAAAGAATCCAGAACTTCTTGTTCACTAAGATGTGAAGTTAGCATTATAACTTTGGCATTTGTGTTCAGTTCAAGAATTTTTTTTGTTGCTTCAATTCCTGAAATGTCTGGCAAACCAATATCCATCAATGTAACATCAGGGTGTGTTGTTTTAAATTTTTCGATTGCATCGCGTCCGTTTTGGGCTTCTGAAGTGACTTCTAATCCGTCTTGTTCATCAAAAAGTGACTTTAAGCCCACTCGCATTAGTTTATGATCTTCGACAAGCAGTAATTTTATTGAAGAATTTATCATTTTTTCACTCCTTAGGATTTTTTATTATTATATTTTGTTGTTTGCTCAGGGGTAACTGTTTTCTTACCAAGGGGTGGGGATATTATTTTGTATTTTCTTATTTTATTTAAATTTCCTTCCCTGGTTGGGGAAGGGTAGGATGGGGTGAATTTTTGATTTTATCTTGTTAAAAAAAATTACGGTAATGTAGCACAAATAATCTTTTTGTTATAGGATTAATAAGATAACGAGGGATAAATATATGAAAAACTCCAAATATTCAGCCGTAATAGTCGGTAGTGGGATTGCAGGATTATATGCAGCTTTAAAGATTGAACAGCAATTAGATTTGCCTGATGGTATTTTGTTGATTACAAAATCTAAACTTGGTGAAAGTAATTCGTATTATGCTCAAGGCGGTATGGTTGCGGTTTTGAAAGAAAACGAAAATGATTCTGTTGAATCTCACGTTACAGATACTATTAAAGCAGGTGCAGGATTAAGCGAGTTAAATACTATTAAGTTTATTAGTGAAAATTCTGATAAAGTAGTAAAAGATTTATTAAAATTTGGAGTTGATTTTGATAGGGATGAAAACGGTAATTTTACGTTAACAAAAGAAGCCGCTCATAGTGTAAGAAGAATTCTTCACTCAGGTGGTGATGCAACAGGTAGAGAAATGGAAATTTCTTTATGTCGTGCAGTTAAAGAGAATAAAAATATTACTGTTTATGAAAATTCTTCAGTGGTAGATTTGCTTGTAGATAATAATAGTTGTTGCGGTTTAATTGTTTTGAATTCTGATGAGGAGTATGAAACAATTTATTCTCAGACTGTAATTTTGGCAACCGGCGGTTTAGGTCAGTTGTATAAATATACGACTAACCCAAAAGGTGCAACTGGTGATGGATTTGCGTTAGCATATCGTGCGGGTGCACAGTTGCAGGATATGGAATTTGTTCAATTTCATCCGACGGCTTTGGCGTTTGATGGGGCAGAAAACAGGTTTTTAATAAGTGAAGCGGTTCGTGGTGAAGGTGCAAAGCTTTGTGACGAATTCGGTATGGAATTTATGGGAAAATACCATGAAAAACGAGAACTTGCACCGCGTGATGTTGTAGCTCGTTCTATTTTTTGTGAAATGAATAATAATGGAGACCCATGTGTATTTCTTAATGCAACAGGAATTGGTGAAGAAAAATTATTAAAAAGGTTCCCGACAATTGCAAAAAAATGTGCAGAATACGGAATAGATATAACTACAGATTTTATACCTGTAGCTCCTGCGGCACATTATTTTATGGGTGGAGTTAAGACAAATTTACGTGGAGAAACTTCTATAAAAGGGCTTTATGCTATAGGTGAAGTTTCTTCTACAGGACTTCATGGCGGAAATCGTCTTGCAAGTAATTCGCTTTTAGAATGTGTGGTTTGTGCGTTCGAAGTTGCGGAGTTTTTAGCTGATAAAACTTCTGAGACTTCTTGTGATGAAACTGCTTTTGTCGATATTATTTCTCATTATGAAGAAGATATTCAGGCTGCTGATATTGATGTTTTAGAGTTAAAATCTCAATTACAAGATTATATGTGGTCAGGAGTTGGAATATTCAGAACTGAGCAAACACTTCAAAACGCTTTAGAAAATATTGAAAAGATTTCTGAAAAATTTAATAGGGAATATAAATGTAATAATAAAGATGAGTATGAATTACGTAATATGTTAATTACGGCAAAACTCATTATTAAATCTGCACTTCACAGGAAAGAATCTCGCGGGGCACATTACCGTATTGATTATTTGAATGCTTATGAAGTGTGTGAACATAGTTTAATATCAAAAGATAAAGGAGAAGTAAGTTTTGTTAAGTAATTTTTTTGTAGAAGATCATGTAAAATCAGCATTGATGGAAGATATAGGGTTTGGTGATGTTACCACTGAAAGTATTGTCGGAGAAGATAAAATCTTTTCAGCAAGACTTGTTTCAAGATGTAGTGGTGTAATTTGTGGACTTGAAGTTTTCAAAACTGTTTTTAAAGTTTTATCTGACAAAGTAGAAGTCAAATTGCTTTTTAAAGATGGTGATGAAATCAAAAAAGGCGATGTTTTAGCCGAAATTAAAGGTCCTGGCAAATATTTACTTTTAGGAGAAAGAGTTTCTTTGAATTATATCCAAAGAATGAGCGGTATTGCAACGGAAACTAACAAATACCAAAAAGCAATCGGTGATTTACCTTGCAAAATTGTTGATACAAGAAAGACAACTCCTGGGTTTAGAGCTTTTGAAAAGTATTCCGTAAAAGTTGGTGGTGGAGCGTTGCATAGATTTAATCTTTCAGATTGTGCGATGATTAAAGATAACCATATTCAAGTTGCGGGTTCTGTTACAAACGCTGTAAAATTGGTTAAAGCAAACCTTTCTCACGCTCATAAAATTGAACTTGAATGTGATACAATCGAACA
>CAYVUJ010000217.1:0-3327 GCA_964454825.1 uncultured Lachnospiraceae bacterium
CCGATGATGCTGTCTATAAACGCCCAGAACACATTTTCCCAGATATTTCGCAGCGTAGCACGGCCGAGGTGCATCGCCGCCGTGACATCGGAAAGGCGACTGTTGACGAGCACAACATCGGCGGCATCGATCGCGATATCCGTCCCGGCTCCGATGGCGATGCCGAGGTCTGCGCTCTTTAACGCGGGGGCGTCGTTTATGCCGTCGCCAACCATAGCGACCTTACTGTCTGACGATATGGAGGATATCTCTGCCGCCTTCCGGTCCGGCAGTACTCCCGCGATAACACGGTCGATACCGACCGACTCAGCGACAGTAGCGGCCGTTCGCTCGTTGTCGCCCGTCAGCATGACTGTAGTTATCCCCATTCTGTGCAGGTCGGAAATCGCCTCGGCGCTGTCCGAGCGAACCACATCGGCGACGCATATCACGCCGAGAAAGCGATCGCCCTTCGAAAAGAACAGCGGCGTCTTTCCCTGCTCCGAGCTGAGGCGGGCAAAATCGCGATCCTCCGGTGAAATGTCCGCGATATCTGCAACGAAATCGAGATTCCCTGCACGAAGAGGCTTGCCGTCGGGTGCCGAGGCGGTGAGACCGCGTCCCGGAACGGCCTCGAAGTCCGTGATCTCAAAGGACTCGATCCCATGAGCCTCGCCATACTCGATGACCGCTTTCGAAAGCGGATGCTCGCTCGCAAATTCAAGCGACATTGCTGCGCAGAGAAGCTCGCGCTCGTCTATGCCATCTGAACTTCTCACGTCCGTGACCTTCGGAGCGCCGACCGTAATCGTGCCGGTTTTGTCGAGGACGATCGTCTCAATGCGCCCGGCCTGCTCGAGAGCGGCGGCAGTCTTAAAAAGAATGCCGTTTTTGGCTCCCACGCCGCTTCCGACCATTATCGCCACCGGAGTCGCAAGACCGAGCGAGCACGGACAGCTTATCACAAGCACGGCGATTCCCCGCGCGAGCGAGAAGCCAAAATCACGCCCGATGACAAGCCATACAATGGTGGTGATCATCGCGATCGCGATGACTGCGGGCACAAAAATCCCGGAAACGCGGTCCGCGAGCTTGGCGATCGGCGCCTTTGACGCAGACGCATCGCTGACCATGCGAACGATATTCGCAAGAACCGTGTCATCTCCGACCTTGGTCGCCTGACAACGCAGGAAACCCGACACATTTATGGTGGCGGTGGAGACGGCATCTCCGACCGTCTTGTCGGCGTACACGCTTTCTCCGGTGAGAGCGGATTCGTCAAGCGACGAACTGCCCTCGAGTATGATCCCGTCGGCCGGTATCTTATCGCCCGGACGGATGACAAATACATCACCGACGCGAAGCTGATCGACCGGAATTTTTACCTCGATACCATCGCGAACCACGCTTGCCTCATCCGGCGCGAGGGACATAAGTCCCTTCAGCGCGTCTGTCGTACGACCCTTGGAGTAGGATTCAAGCATCTTTCCGACGGTGATGAGCACAAGGATCATCGCCGCCGACTCGAAGTAAAGCCCGTGCAGAAGATGCGCGGCGTGCTCCGTATCGCCGCTTGTCTGCGCTTTGATGATCAGAAAAAGTGCGCACATGCTGTACAGATATGACGCCGCCGAGCCGAGCGCGACAAGAGTATCCATATTCGGGGAACGTCGGATAAGCCCCTTTGCCCCACTTATGAAGAATTTTTGGTTTATTGCGAGGATAACCGTCGTCAGCAGAAGCTCAGCAAGACCGATCGCAGCGTGATCACCATCGAAAAATGACGGGAGCGGCAGGCCAAGCATGACATGACCCATCGAAATGTACATGAGCACAAGGAGGAGTGCTGTTGACACGACAAGCCTGATGACAAGCCTTCGCGTCTCGCCGCCGGTGCTTTCCGCACCTTCACCCGAAACTTTGCCCGCGCCGCTTGACGCGCGAGCCGTCACGCCATCGACGCCCTTGGCGGTCTTGCCGCCGTCGGCAACAGAGGCGCCGTACCCGGCGTGTGTAACGGCGGCAATAACATCAGCGTCAGGTGCGTCACCTTCTACCGTCATTGAATTTGTAAGGAGATTGACCGAGCACATCTCCACCCCGTCGAGAGCCGCGACAGCCTTCTCAATTCTTGCAGAGCAGGCGGCACAGCTCATTCCGGTCACATTAAATTTCCTCATTTGACATCCTTTCATAATTTTGCATGATAAATCCACGCAAGGAAAGTATATCACATTGATTTGTCAAAGTCAACTGCCAAAAGCACTCGACGACAGCGTATCACTACACTTTGTATCATATGTCATATGCAAAAAAATATACGGGTCACAGGAAAAATCCCGACGAAAGACACAAGGCACGTCGGGATCGGTGTTCATTTAGTAGCTTCGCCGCTCCGGCTTACTACGTCGTGACCGCGCAATTTTACGGCTCCTCGTGGCAGAGACCAAAGTGAATCTGCGAGATTTTTCCGCCGTTCATGTACACTCTCGGAACACGCCGGGTGATTCCGCAGACAAGCTCGTATCCGATTGTCCCGGCGAGAGTTGCGACATCATCGGCAAAGATCTGCGCGTCGCCGTCACGTCCAAAGATCGTCGCCAGATCGTCAACTTTGACGTCGGGGATATCGGTCACGTCGATCATAAACTGATCCATGCAGATGCGTCCTATCACCGGGGCCTCCTTGCCGTGGACGAGAACCTCCGCCTTGTTCGATATGATCCTCGGCACGCCGTCCGCATATCCGGCACACACAGTCGCGACGCGTGTGGGGCGGTCGGTGACATATGTGCACCCGTAGCTGATCGCAACCCCCTTTTCAAGTGTCTTGACATGGCCGATCCTCGCTCTGAGCGACATCGCCGGACGAAGTGTCTTAATCTTCTCCATGTCGACCTCATAGGACGGACGAAGCCCGTAGAGGATTATCCCCTCACGCATCATCTCGTACTCAGTGTCGAATTCGATGGTCGCCGCGCTGTTGAAAAGATGACGGAGCGGAATAGAAACGCCGCGCGCGGCGAGCTTGGTGACAAAGTCCCGATAGCGGCTCCGCTGGAACTCGGCATATTCCTTGTCGGTCGAGTCAGCCTTTGCAAAATGGCTGAATATTCCCTCTATGCGGACATTTTTAAGCTCTGCTATCTTCGTGATCTCTTCGATACTTTCATCGCTGTCAGTATACCCTATGCGGCTCATGCCAGTATCAAGCGCGATGTGGAGATTTGCGACCTTGTTGCACGCCGCGGCTGTATCGTTGAGCCGCTCAGCGTCGCTCAGGCGAAAGATCGCCGGGCGGATATCATATTTGACAAGCGTCGAATACAGCGGTGGCTGGGTGTAACC
>CAYVUJ010000218.1:0-3325 GCA_964454825.1 uncultured Lachnospiraceae bacterium
GGGGCAGACGGTATTGTTCTCGCTCCGCGCAACTGGATGTCTTCGGCAGGTGTCGTATGCCGTTCGAGCGCCGGTGCATCCGAAAGGCTGTCGACGTTTGTCGAAGACGGCGCAGCGGCGGTGAGACTCTTTCGAAACGCGGGATACAAGTGTGTCGCCGCCGGCATACGGGACTCGGTCTCATCGTTCGATGCAGACCTGAAAAAGCCGATATTTCTCGTTGTAGGTTGCGAGCGGCGCGGTATTTCGAAGGCAGTTCTCAACGAGTGTGACATCACCGTAAGACTCGACTACGGGCGGGAATTCCCCGGCTCGCTGTCGACCGCAAGTGCCGCTTCGATCCTCGCGTATGAGGTTCTTAGGCAAAACAGAAAATAAAAAAACGACACATGCAGAACAATGTCGAAAAAGAGTTATTCCGCATGTGTCGTTTTTATACATCTGTGTCGAATTTCGGCAAAAGTGTAATTTGTCAATTGTAAAATATATCAGCTTATCTCTCCGTCGAGAAACGCTTTGATATTCTTCATGTCGAGGAGCATATCCTCCTTCTTTCGCGGATCGCGCAGAAGCGCCGCCGGGTGATAGACCGCGCACATGGTAAGCTTCCCCTTACGGAAGAAGGTTCCGTGCTCCTTTGTTATCTTGAAATCCGGCTTGATCAGACGCATCGCCGATATTCGCCCGAGGCACACGATTATTTTCGGATCGATGAGGCGCACCTGCTCGCGCAGAAATCCGATGCACGCGTCCTCCTCCGCCGGAAGCGGATCACGGTTATGCGGCGGACGGCATTTCAGTACATTTGCAATGTACACTTCGTCGCGCTCTATGCCGACCGCGGCCAGATATTTATCAAGCAGCTTGCCGGCCGCGCCGACAAACGGAATTCCCGACAAATCCTCCTTTTCACCGGGCGCTTCGCCAACAAACATAAGCGTCGCGTTCGGTGATCCGACACCAAAAACGCAGTTTGTCCGTGTTTTGCACAGCTCACATGCAGTACATCTCTCGGCGTCATACTTTATCTGTTCAAGTGTTTCGTTCGGCATAATGTGCCTCCGTTTTTCATTATCATCGATTTTTCACGACATTGTAATCAGTATATCACGATTTTTCTTCGCGGTCAATCTTGACCGCATATTTTTTTTGTAGTATAATAGTAGAACATGTTAAATTAATGTTGAATCGAGGCATTTTCAATGAAAGCTGTAATTTTCGGCGCGGGCAACATCGGCCGCGGATTTATCGGAGCGCTTTTCTCTCACGCGGGCTATGAGGTCACTTTCATCGACGTTTGCGCCCCCATTGTCGCTAAGCTCAATGAGGACCACTGCTATCCGCTCACCATCGTATCGAGCGACGGTGAGCGCGAAGAGAGCGTGACGAACGTCAGCGCTGTCGACGGAAACGACGCGGACGCCGCCGCGCGCGCGATCGCGGACTGCGATATCGCCGCCACCTGTGTCGGCGCAAAGGCGATCAAATTTATTCTCCCGAACTTTGTGCGCGGCGCAAAGTTGCGTTTTGCCGAGAGCGGACGCGCGCTCAACCTTCTCATCTGCGAGAACCTGATGGATGCGGACAAGTACATCAGAGGCCTTCTCAGCGAGATGCTCCCCGAGGACGAGCTTTCGAAGATCGGCCTTGTCGAGACCTCGGTCGGGCGCATGGTGCCGGTGCCGAAGCCGGAGATGCAGGGCGACAATATCCTGCGCGTGGCGGTGGAGGAATATAACGTTCTCCCGGTCGATCTGGACGCATTCGTCGGCGATGTGCCGGAGGCAAAGAACATAGAACCGTTCTCCCCGTTCCATTTCTACATCGAGCGCAAGCTCTACATCCACAACATGGGCCACGCGATCTGCGCATACCTCGGCGACTATCTCGGCCATGAGTACATCTGTACCGCCATCTCCGATCCCGCCATCCGCCTCTGCGCGTTCTCCGCAATGAACGACAGCGCGGCGGCACTTTCAAAGAAGTACGGCTCGGATATCGTGCCGATCACCGATCATGTCGGTGATCTGATCCGCCGTTTCGGAAACACCGCGCTCGGAGACACCTGTGCGCGTGTCGGAGGAGACATCCCCCGCAAGCTCGCGCTGTCCGACAGACTCACCGGAGCGTATCTCCAGGCCGCCGGAGAGGGGCTCTTCCCTGTCTTTATCTGCGTCGGTGCGGCCGCGGCACTCGTAAAATACTGCGCCGAGAATGAAAAGGCCGACCTTGCCGCCACCCTAAGCGAGCTCTGCTCCCTCGACGCGGATCACGAATACTGCCGCACGGTGCTTCGCATCGCCCCGCTCTTTGCCGAAAAGAAGCCGCTCGCCGAGATCATTGCTTTCGCCGATACACTTAAGCACGAGCACGTCGGGATGATCGTATGATCCTGTGCGACTCACATCTCCACTCGGAATTCTCCTTCGATTCCGAGAGTCCGCTCGATGCGATCTGCCGCGAGTACATCGAAAAGGGATTTTCGAGGATCGCGCTGACAGATCACTATGACATCGACGGTATTGAGGACGGACATTATCCCCCGTATCATGCAAAGGACGCCCGGCTGAGTTTTGAAAACGCCGCCGGGAAATATTCGTCAAAGCTCACTCTTGTGTGGGGGATCGAACTCGGTCAGCCTCATCTTCGCTCAGAGAATGCACACCGCTTTATACGCGAGAACGGATTTGATTTTGTGATCGGCTCCGTACACAATCTCGAACTTTGCCCCGATTTTTACTATATCGATTTTTCGAAGATGCCCCCTGAGATGATCCGCCGTCTGTACGCGCGATATGTGGATGCGCTGATTGAGGCGGCCTCATTCGAGGGTATTCACACCCTCGCACACATCACATATCCGATGCGGTATATTCACCGTGCCGGGCGCGATCTCGACATTCGCGAGTTTTACGACAGCTACCGCCGTCTGTTCCGCATCCTGATCGAGAACGGCACGGCGTTGGAGCTGAACACCGGAAAGGTGCGCGCGGGATATGTGACCTCACCGGACGTCGATCTCATCAGGCTGTACCGCGATTGCGGCGGACGACGTGTAACGGTAGGCTCGGACGCTCACAGGGACGGTGACTACGGAGCCGACATCGAAACTGGCATCGAACTTCTTCGAAAACAGGGATTTGACGAACTCGTAATTCCCTCCCCGAACGGAACCGAGGTAGTTGCGATATAAATCATGGAAGGAGAATATATGGAACACGAGTTTGACACCTCCGATATAAGTCTGGTCTATCCAAAGGAATATATCTCCGGCGAAAAAAATGTCTCTTCCGGAGCACATGCGTTCTCACATCAGAGCTGCGAC
>CAYVUJ010000219.1:0-3290 GCA_964454825.1 uncultured Lachnospiraceae bacterium
TTGTGCCGCGTCCGGGAGCGGATTTTACGACGAGCTTATCGGTGAAGGATTCCATGATTGCAAAGCCCATACCGCTTCGCTCGCCGTCGGGATCGGTCGTGTACAGCGGCTCCATCGCCTGCTCAACATCGCCGATGCCGCATCCGCCGTCACGGACTGTTATGTATATCTCGCGGTTGGAATAGAGCTTCAGGTGCAGCGTCACATCGCCGATGACGCCGCGGTAGGCGTGGACGGCGGCGTTTGTCACCGCCTCGCTGACGGCACACTTGATGTCCGCCAGCTCCGCGACGGTGGGGTTTGCCTGACATACAAAGGATGATGCGAGGCTCCTTGCGAGAGACTCGTTCACCGAATAGGAGGGAAACGTGCATTTCAGCTCGTTTTGAAGAATCTTTTTGGTTTTCGGCATGGTTTGGTTCCTTTCGTTTATGAACTTCTTTTTGTGCCGCGCATTACGACGCCGGCTTGCTTTTTCCGTATTTGATGTCGATCAGTCGTCCCGCCCCCGCGATGTCGAGCACCTTCTGCACGGATTCGCTCGGATCGAGCACGCAGAATTTCCCGCCGAGCGCGTTGACCTTTGTGAATCTGCCGAGGATTAGCCCGAGCCCGGAGGAGTCCATGAAGCGCACGCGCGACATGTCGAGCGCAAGGACGGTCGCGCCGGAGGCGAGGAATTCGTCGTCGATCGCGCGTCGCAGATCGCGTGCGCTGTGGTGATCGATCTCTCCGCTGACAAACGCCACCATCTTCCCGTTTTGGTTCTTTATTGTAACATTTGTTTTTGTTTGTTCCATTTTGCGTTCCCTTCACCTTGTTTTGCCTTCATTTTACTCCTCGGATGTCGGGAAAAACGTCGTATCCTGCGCGCGTGAGGTTTTTATATGTAAAAATTCGCGCGCCTCTTTACTTTACTCGGGTAAAGTGGTAAAATATACTTAAAAAAGCGGAGGTGTACGATGCGGATCATATTTCACAGCTCCACTGATGCATATTTCAACCTTGCGGCGGAGGAATATCTGCTCGACAACGCCGGCGGCGATGTTTTTATGGTCTGGAGAAACGAGCGGAGTGTGATCATCGGGAAAAACCAGAACACGTGGTCGCAGATCGATCTTGAATACGCCCGGGCTTCTGACATCAGCATTGTGAGGCGGCTGAGCGGCGGCGGAGCGGTGTTCCACGACCTCGGCAATGTGAATTTCACCTTTATCACCGCGGGGGATGCGATCGATTTCGCCTCCTTCACCGCGCCGATCCTGCGTGCGCTTGCGAGCTTCGGCGTTGAGGCGTCGCTCGGCGGACGAAATGATATCGTGACCGCGCAGGGGGCGAAGATATCGGGCTGTGCCGCATGTGTGCGTCAGACGTCACACGGTGTTCGCCGGCTTCATCACGGAACTCTGCTCTACGGGGCTGATCTGTCGACGCTCTCGAAGGTTCTCACGCCTGATCCGGAGAAGCTCAGCACAAAGGGCATCGACAGCGTGAGAAGCCGTGTCGCCAACATACAGGAGCTGTCGCCGCGTCTCGCGGATGTGAGCGCGGAGGCGTTCGCAGGGCTTATTGCGGATTTTGCCTCCGGGGAGTTCGGAGCTGCCGTGAGCGATCTCACTCAGGAGGAGAAGGATGCCATTGCCCGCCTGGCGGACGAAAAATACCGCACATGGGAATGGAATTTTGGCTCCTCTCCGGAGTTTGAGGTGACGCGCAGCCGCCGTTTCCCGTACGGCAAGGTCACGGTGGAGCTGAACGCCGGGCGCGGCGTTATCGGAGATATCCGGATTACGGGGGATTTCTTCTCCTCGCAGGATGTTAAGATGCTCTGCGAGTGTCTGCGCGGTGCAAGGCTTGAGCGGGGAGAGCTTATGAGCATGCTCGGCGATGTCGCCGTCTTTATAAAGGGAGCGTGCCCGGAGGATATCTGCCCTCTGATCTGCGGCTGACAGCGACGTGCCGTCGGAGATGACCGCATCCCGGTTCGTGTCCGACGGCAGAGCACTCGGCACGGACGCTCAATAAATTATATTTTCTGCCGTACGCGGCAAACGGAGATTTAAAATGGCTAAACGTAAGATCACCGACGAGAAAAACTTTCTTTTTGAGTGCATCCTCTCGCTTGAGAGCGTGGAGGAATGCTATGATTTCTTCGAGGACCTTTGCACCACGCGCGAGGTGGAGGAGATGTCCAAGCGTATGCGCGCGGCGCGTATGCTCGCGTCAAACAAGGTCTACAATGAGGTCGTACAGGCGACGGGGCTTTCCACGGCGACGATCAGCCGTGTCAACCGCTGTCTGAAGGAGGGCGCGCAGGGCTACGAGCGCGTTCTCGGACGGACGGAGAAAAAGGAGGATGCAGAGTGAACGCTTACGATGCCTTCGCCTCCGCTTATGATGTGCTTAATACCGAGATCGACTATGAGCAGATGGCGGACCGTATCTGCGCCGAGCTTGAGATGGCGCGGATACCGAAGGGCTCGCTCGTGCTCGATCTCGGGTGTGGTACCGGCACGCTGACGAGACTTTTGTCGATGCGCGGATATGACATGATTGGCGTCGACAGCTCCGCGGAGATGCTGGCGTGCGCGCGGGAGAATTCGTCGGGAGGGATACTGTATCTCCAGCAGGATATAACGGATTTTGAGCTCTACGGCACCGTGGCGGCTATCGTCTCCACGACCGATACGCTAAATCACATAACCGAGATCGAGGATATCGGGCACGTTTTCGCTCTCGCGCATAATTATCTCGATCCCGGCGGCGTGTTCATGTTCGACCTCAACTCGCCGCTCAAATTCGAGACGGTCTACGGTACGCGCGACTATGTGCTGGAGGACGAGGGGACGCTTCTTGCGTGGCAGAATGATTATGATCCGTCGGAGAAGCTCGCGAGCTTTTATATCACGCTCTTTGAGGAGATGAAGGACGGCCTCTGGAAGAGAAGCGACACCGAGTTCTGCGAGCGTTGCTATGAGAGTGAGCAGATCACCCGGATGCTCGCCGGCTGTGGCTTTGAGGTCACAGGGGTCGGAGATTCCTACGGACCATCGGCAGCGAATGAGGAAACGATGCGGCTTCTTTTTACAGCCAGAAAAGGTTGAAAATGGGCGTTTTTGGCAGCGAATAAAAAAATTCGAAAAAATTGAAAAAAGGTGTTGACAAACGAATCTGAAAGTGATATAATAATAAACGTCGCAGGGAGCGGCACCGCAAAAGCGGCGCTACGGAAGCATAGCTCAGCTGGGAGAGCACCTGCCTTACAAGCAGGGGGTCACAGGTTCGAGCCC
>CAYVUJ010000220.1:0-3285 GCA_964454825.1 uncultured Lachnospiraceae bacterium
TTCGAGACTTTCCCGATATGGAATCTGCCGCTCAAGCATCCGGTCAACCTCGCATACGAGGCGGCGACTGCAGATCTGAACGACGTAAACATGATCGACCCGTTCCATCTCGAAGCCTACGGAGAGCGTTCTGTCAATTATAACCGCGATGTGGAAGCTTTCCCGCTTCTGTCCGCTACCCTTGAGAAGATCATGGGCGAGAGCCCGTATCACTCTCCGACGGATATGGGCGTGAATATGGCAGGATATTGCATCATAGATGATGAGGCGGTGTCAAAGGCCTCCAAGGATGAGATCATCCGCAGGTATTATACGGCAAAATGCCGCCAGCTGCAGCTTCTCGAGGATGAGCAGACGGCGGCGAAGATTGAGATGGTGATGACTCAGGCGGGGATCAGCACCTCGGATCGCGTAGCCGCCCGCGCGGCGCTCGAAAGGGCCGAACAGACAGGGGTTCCTGTCGCGGCGATCGAGCTTGACGACGGCGCGGTCATCACCGGCAAGACCTCGGCGCTTCTCGGCGCATCCTCAGCACTGCTTCTCAATGCGCTCAAGTACCTTGCCGAGATTCCGGACGACGTGCTTCTTCTGTCGCAGAATGTCATCGAGCCGGTGCAAGATTTGAAGATAAAGCATCTCGGAAGCCGCAATCCGAGGCTCCACACGGATGAAACACTTGTGGCGCTCTCAGTTTGTGCGGCACAGGACAGCCGCGCGGAAAAAGCGCTTGGCCAGCTCCCGCGCCTCCGCGGAGCTCAGGTCCACTCGAGCGTTATGCTATCCTCGGTTGATATGGGGATATTCAAAAAGCTCGGCGTCGAGCTCACCTGCGAAAGCGTGTATGAAAAGAAGATATGAAAACAGCCCGACGGCAAAAGCCGTCGGGCTGTTTGTTACTTTGTCAGGAGTAGGTTTGATATGATGACGTTGGAGCCACTAACCCAATCGGTATAATTATTTGCGGGGGTAACGACAATTTTTATATATTTAGCATGGTTGATGTCGACTGTGAAGTTTATCAAAGCTTGTTTCTTAGTGATTTCATCTGATGTGTAAACTAAAACATCATCAGCGTAGATTTGAATGACAACCGGATAAGAGTTTTCACCAAAGTCTGTATACGGTGCAATACTACCTGAAATCGTAGTGTATTTGCCATCTAAGAAATATTCAGCATATGTCTTTGCGCGGCCTCCATATAAATAAATTAATGCATAGTTTCGGGCGTACGTATAGTCGCTGCCAAACGGGTCTTTAGGGTGACCGTAGTTCCAGTCGAAGCCACCGTTGAATGTCGTCAGTGTTGAAAGTGAAACATTATTGAACGTAGAGCTTGCGCTGGTATCATTTTGAGTAGTCAGAATGAAATCTGACAGCAAAACATTTGAGTTTGGGTTCCAATCGCCATAACGGATAGCAACTACTATTTTCAGGTATTTTGCGCTATTGATATTCACATTAATAGCAAAAGGGTCTGTTTTTCGCACGATTTCCTTAGATGTGTATAGTAGTTCGCTATCTTCATAAATCTGAACATAAACAGCGGCGTCATTTTCTCCGAAGCTTGAATGGGGCACGATTAGCCCTGAGATAGATGAATATTGTCCGTCTGTAAAGTATTCTGCGGACATCATTTTGTTGTTATGGTACAGTCTCAAAACCGCATAATTTATCGGAGAAGAGTAGTCGTTGCCAAACGGGTCCTGGGGATTTCCGTTGTTCCACTCCCACCCGCCGTTTATCGGCGTTAGTTTGTTGAGCGGTACATCGGTAACCACCAGGGGTGGATTAGGTGAGCCGGAAGTGATCATGATCTTCATTGTCGCAATGACATCTCTCGCATTTACCTTCCCGTCACCGTTTAGATCAGCGGCGACTTCGTCGAATCCTTTGTCCGCCTGACCGAGCATGAATTTCATGATCGCGATGATATCCCTGGCGTTCACCCTTCCGTCACCGTTTACATCACCGGCAATCGCGGCTCCCACAGGAACAGCAAGGACCACCGTTAACGCCATTATCAGCGCTGTGACGGTTGAAATAATTCGTTTTTTCATTGTTTTCCTCCTGGTTTTTAATTTACGACGCTATTATAGCATAAGAAAATGAAATATGCTATAAAATGTGAACAGACTTTATTTTGCGCGATATTTGTGAACTTTTTGTTACCATGAATTCCCGGCGGATTTTTGTGCATATACTGTAAGGTATGCCAACATTCCGGGAGTACGTTGGCTTCGTCGGATGACTCAATATTCCCGGGGCATTTTTACATAGCAAATAAATATTTTCACAAAAATCGGGGATAGTATAATCGTATGGAAAAAACAATGAATAAACCCACGGCGGACACTCTCGCAGCGTATCTTTTTCATCAGGGAACGAACTTCAAGGCGCAGGATTATCTCGGATTTCACGAGATCCAAACGCAAAGCGGCGAACGCGCCTTCGCCTTTCGCACATGGGCGCCGCGTGCCGACGCGGTGAGCGTTGTCGGCGACGTTTTCGGCTGGGACGAGGGTCTTGCGATGGAGCGCATCACCGACGGCGGGGTATGGCAGCTTGAAGTGGAGGACATTCCGGGACTTGCGGGCTCGTATTACAAGTACCGTGTCACCGGTGCGGGCGAGACTCATCTCAAGGCCGATCCCTATGCCTTTGCCCACGAGACGCTCGGCAGGACCGCTTCGATCGCGTATACTCTGTCTGAGGGAGATTGGCACGACGCATCGTGGCTGAAATACCGTGCATCGCTGTTTGAGGGTCATGGCGGACACTACTATTCGGCTCCGCTCAATATCTACGAGGTGAACCTTGCCTCTTGGCGCACCCGCGATGCAAAGACAACAGCCGAGGGCGAGAATTATCTGAATTACCGGGAGATCGCCGACCTTCTCGTGCCATACGTCAAGGAGATGGGCTACACGCATGTGGAGCTCATGCCGGTCATGGAGCATCCGTATGACGGCTCCTGGGGTTATCAGATCACCGGCTTCTTCGCTCCGACGGCGCGCTACGGCACTCCCGAGGATTTCATGTACCTCGTAGATTCACTGCACAGCGCCGGTGTTGGAGTAATACTCGACTGGGTGGGTGCGCATTTCCCGAAGGATGAACACGGACTCTACAAATTCGACGGTACTCCTACCTACGAATATCAGGGCGCCGACCGCATGGAGCACCGCGGATGGGGAACGCATTTCTTCGATGTCGGACGTGAAGAGGTACAGTCCTTCCTCATTTCAAACGCGCTCTTCTGGATCGAGAAATACCATGTTGACGGAC
>CAYVUJ010000221.1:0-3272 GCA_964454825.1 uncultured Lachnospiraceae bacterium
ATCATCTAATACAACACCAATATCTTCTTTTATATCCTTATCATTTTTTCTATTATCAAGACCAAATATTTTTATTTCTCCCTTATAGTTATTAATGATATTTAATATAGATTTAATCGTGGTTGTTTTACCTGCCCCATTTTCTCCAATGAATCCCATAATCATTCCTTTTGGCAATTCAAAACTAATATCTTTAAGTTCAAACCCTTTATATTTTTTAGATAAATTCTTTACCTCTAATATATTTTCCATTATTTTTCCTCCTCATACAATATATCCAATATCTCATTGATAGTTTTTCTAGAGATATTATTAGTTTTAGCAATATTTACTGCTGAATCCAATAGATTTTCTAGTTTACTTAACTGTTCTTCACGAGCTATATCCATATTAATCTCTGCAACATAGAACCCCTTGGAAGGAACATTTTTAACATAACCTTCACTAACCAACTCTTCATAAGCATTCTTTGTTGTAATTACACTACACCTTAAATCCTTCGCAAGCATTCGTATGGATGGTAATAACTCTCCAGCTTTTAATTCATTGGATATTATTTTAGCCTTTATTTGCTCTTTTATTTGCTCATATATAGGAACTCCACTTGAATTACTAATGATTATTTCCATAAACTCGCCCTTTCTGTATATATACATTATATACAGAATATACACAGATGTCAATAAAATTATAATTGCATAAAAAAACAAATCATTCTTACATGACCTGCTTTTTCATCAAAAATACTTAATCTTTACTTTTAAACGGATGTTTTAGTGACCTTTTTACTTCATCTTGTATAATTTGAACTGCTACTTCATAAATTCTTATAGCTTCTTCTTCATTTACATGCAATACCTGGATAAATTCATCGATAATTTTATCTTTATTCTTTTTACTAATAAAGAAATTCCCCTCTAAAATATCATTAATAAGAACACATTGATCTAAAGAATAGGAAAGCTGCCTCGAAAGTTCATTAATAAATTCTTTTTTATTCATAACTTTAACCATACATCTTTCCTTTTGAATCCAATTGGATTTCATACCCATATTGAAAGATATAAGCAATACTAAATAAAAATAATATTTCAACAAGACTAAACATTTCAAAGCCTATATTCAAATCCATTTGTAAAATAATTTCAAAAATTGCTCCAACCATATTTGGCAAAACTGTAACCACAATCATTAGATAAGCGATTTTCTTTATATAACTTACATTTTCAAGAGTAAATGGCGTATCTCCTTGATTAATATTATGAAACAATTTTTCTAACGCTTTAAAAATCATACTTGCTAAAACTAAACAAATAATTAAGAATGCAAAACCAGTTTCTATATAACCAAATACCATTATCTTTGAATGATTAAAAAAGATTTCTTTCATTTTAACAATTTCTTTTTGATTTATAGTACTAGTCACTAGTTTATCATTTACTTTTATAGATACTTCATTATTCATTTCTGTAATAGAAATAATGTCATTACCTTTCCATAAAATTGCATTATCTTGAATATGAATTTGATTAATAAAAATGCCTACCATAATCATCGTTGCAATCAATATAGGAATACAAACAAGGCAAATTATTTTTCCAATTCTAGCAATGATAGTTATTGCTTTACTTAAACCTTTCATTTTACTTTGTTGCTCACGCCTAAATTTAACAACATTCATCTTAATTTCTTCATCAAGTGAATCAACATCAATAATACTATCATTCACTAAATCATTAATATGGCAATGAAAAATTTTACAAAGCTCCAGTATGTTATTCATTTCAGGATAAGCATCACCCGTTTCCCATTTACTAACACTTTGTCTTGAAACTTGCATTTTCTCTGCTAAATCTTCCTGTGATAGTTTTTTTAATTTTCTCAATTTTTTTAAATTTTCACCAAATTTCATTCAATTTCTCTCCTTTTCATGTTGTAATTATATACATGAAAATACTATCAAACTATCAACTTTCAGTTGCATTTTAATTTTTCTATATCAATGATGACTACTATTGTGATGCGTATTATGATGTTCTGTTTTATGAGATTGGTTTGTAACATTATGATGATGACTTTCTTCAGGGCAATCATGATGATGAGATGAATCAGTGCAATTGGGATTGTTACATCCCATCCCACTCACAAAAGAAGAAGTTGTAACCACACTTGAATCAACATGCTGATGAGTTTCCTGATTAACCCCTTCATGATGATGGCTTTCTTCAGTACAATCTAAACTACAATTATGATGATGACTATAATCATTACAATCTTCTGGACAATCGTGATGATGGGATGGATCTGTACAATTTGAATCACTACACCCCATTCCACTCACAAACATTTGAGCACTCCCATTTTGAAACTGAGAAACTGAAGTATCTAAAATTTCACTTTTACTACAACCAGTAACAAATAATAAACTTAATAATGTAATACAATATAAATATCGTTTCATAATTTTTCTCCCTTTATATTTAATTATTTTCAAACCATTGATTAACTATATCTAGCAAATTAGCCTTATTTTCCTGAAATTGTTTTTTTCGATGTCCATTAGCCCCAGATGGATGAGGAAAGCCTAATAAACATTGTTCTTTTTTTATTAAATTTTCCTTTATCATTTGATCCAATATTTCTTCAACAGCCTTACCCAATGGAATAATTAAAGCATTCGATAAAACACGCACTTCTTTATAAAAGTATTTTCTAACATAATCATATAAAACTTCATTTTCCAATATTTTAGGAGATGAACCTGTATAATTCTTATTATTTATGAACACGGGATATGGAATCATAGATGTTGTATGAAGCAAATTATCCATATTTTCAAATAGCAAAGCACAAGATTCTATACCTAGCCTATCATTTAATAATAATTCATCTAACATTTCAATCAAATTTTTTCTCATACTTCCTGCAAATCTAGAATTTCTTTTACATTGTTTCCTTATTCCTTCGCTATCTAGCCCATTTAATAATCCAATTTGCGCTGTTTTATAGGCAATACTTGTTTGCGTCCATCCAGGAGTAATTCCCACAATAAAAATTTTAGCTTTATCATTTATTATTTCATTATGAGGAGCATAATAAATTTTCATATTTTTACTATTATAAAGTTCAAACTTTTCAATTAAAATATCTTCTTTATTAAAACCTTTCAACTTTTTTATTTCATCACAATATTTATCAAACATTTTACCACCTCATTGAAAAAATAATTATTTATTATCTAAATATTCATGAGCAAGAATATCTTTTAATAC
>CAYVUJ010000222.1:0-3255 GCA_964454825.1 uncultured Lachnospiraceae bacterium
AGTTGCAAAGTCAGTTTTTCTTTCAGTTTTGTCGGCAACGTTTCAGCAATTGTTTCGATTTGCAAAACAACAGATTCAATATTTTTCAAAATATCTTGCAACGCTGTCTTTATTTTTTCACCTTCTTTACGACGATCAACTTGCAAATTTTGACAAACAGCAACAAAACTGTCTGTCAGAGCCGATTTCAGCTTTTGCAACTCTTCTTCGCCAAGCTCACTTTCTTCCAATTCTATAACCCCTCGCTGATTCAACAGCTCAGCAGCAGATGGTTTTGCCACACCTTCATATCTATCACATAAAGTCAAAGCCTGTTTGGTCAAGGTATCTAAAAGAGCTTCATCAATTTTAACTTTTTTGTTTTTATGTTCCTGCACCAGTTCCAAAAAAACGCTGACACTGCCTCTGGATAAATATTCGGCTGCTTTGGCTTTTAGAGGAAACATCAGATCATCATAACCGACAGGAAGCCTCATTTTTATATCAAGACTTTTTCCGTTAACGCTCTTAATTTCCCAAACCCAACTGATATTTTCCTCATTCAGGGTTAAACAACCGTTCTCTCTTGCAAAACCGGTCATACTTGCTATACTCAAGACATTGCTCCTGCTACAAATTAAAATTAACGCCAGTATAAAGGCAAAAGCTTAATAAGTTTTTAAGGAAAAGACATGACAAAATTCTCTCATATTCTGATTACCGGCGCCTCCTCAGGAATAGGTGAGGCCTTGGCTCTTCATTATGCCACCATCGGCGTTAAAAGGCTATCCCTATGCGGTCGCAATACTGAAAGATTGCAAAATGTTGCAACTCAATGCCAAAAACACGGCGTTGAAGTTTCCTTCAAAACTCTTGATGTCGCAGATGCCAAAGCAACTGCCGAATGGATAAAAGAGTGCAACACTTTATCACCACTCAATTTGGTTTTTGCCAATGCCGGCGTTGCCACACTGCAAGAAACCTCTGAAAATGTACGCCGCACATTCAATACCAATGTTATGGGTGTCATCAACACGGTTCTTCCCGTTATCGAAATTTTTAAAAACGCCGATTCCAAACAAATCAAACACATTGCCATAACCTCCTCTATCGCCGGTTATCATGGAATGCCAACTTGTCCGTCATATGCTGCATCAAAAGCGTGTGTCAAAGCTTGGGGTGAAGGACTACGCCTTGATTTAAGACGCTTTGGCATTAATGTTTCCACTATATGCCCCGGATTTATACGTTCTCGTATTACCGACCAAAACACTTGTCCGATGCCATTTTTTATGGAAGCGGATAAAGCTGCAGCAATCATCGCAGATAGAATTGAAAAAAACGTCGGCCTGATAGCTTTCCCTTGGCCAATGAGACTAGCGGTATGGCTTGGCTCAATCTTGCCCAATTGTCTTAGTGATTGGATTTATGCCAGACTTCCCTACAAAGTTTAAATAGCGCGTTTACGGATAAGATATGTCAGAATAAACAACCCTGGAAGCGTAAGCGATGCTGCAACCAAAAAGAAACTTGTCCACGAAGCAAAATAAGCCGCCGCAAAACCGGATGTTGCCGCAAACAGATCTCTGGCCACGCCCATAAAAGAAGACAACAAAGCATATTGCGTTGCCGTATATTTGCGATTACACAATGAAGATAAATAAGCAACAAAAGCAGCCGTTCCCATCCCGCCAGAGATATTTTCAACAAAGATTGTCCACGCCAACACCGTCGTATCATTACCAGCATAAACCTGATACACATACAATAAATTAGAGGCGCCATGCAAAATACCGCAAAACATCAAAGATTTTGCCAAACCAATTTTTTTAACCACAATCCCACCGATAAATGTTCCTAAAATTGTCGCAAGCACACCATAGATTTTAATAATGTAGGCAATCTGCATTTTGCTAAACCCGATATCATCAAAAAACGGATAAGCCATCGGTGCAATATAAGCATCACTCATACGATAAAAGAATACAAACAATAAAATCCAAACCCATTTATCGCGTTTCATAAAATCAGTAAACGGTTTCACAACCGCATTAACCACAACCGCACGCATTGTATGCGGCTGAGATGGCCGATTCCCTTTAGGCTCTTTAGCAAACAAAATCGTAATCAAACCGGACAAAACACCCAGTGCCATAATCTGATAAACAATACCCCAACTAAAATAATCAGCAATAATTAACGCGCCAGCGCCAGCAAATAATGTACCGATTCTATATCCAAACACAAACACAGCAACACCAGCCGCTTGTTCTGTTGGCTTAAAGCGCTCAATACGATAAGCATCCAAAACAATATCTTGCGAAGCTGAAAACAAAGCCACACAAAAAGCCCAAATAACAAAAAGCAATGGCGTAGTCGCCGGATTTGTCAAAGACATCATGACAAGAGCTGAAATCAATAAAATCTGTAAAAAAACTGCCCAGCCACGCCGACGTCCTAACTTTGAAAACAACGGCAACTTATATTGATCAATAAGTGGCGATAATAACCATTTAAAACTATACGGCGCTTTGACAGCAGAAAACATTCCGATAGCCGCTAATGAAATTCCGGCATCTTTAAGCCACAAAGATAAGGTTGATCCCACAAGCAAAAACGGTAATCCCGAAACAAATCCCAAAAACAACATCACCGCCATACGGCGGTCTGCATAAACTTTTAATGATTTCAACCAACTCAGCAAAATGATTCTCCCAATATCTTTTAATGCAAACATATCAACTAAAGAATAACATTTAATTAAAAAGCCGCTTGTTTAATTAAGATTTTTTGATATAGTCTTTGATGCAGAGCAACAAACTCTGTGGTGTCTCAAAAACATCTTCAAGAGAAACTCCTTGATTGGGGAGTAGGTGATATAAGCGTGCTTGCACGACGAATAAGCCTGACTGTACTCTTGCAGTTTTTGAGCTCCCCGCCTTGTTTTTCCAAGGCGGTTTTGTTTTATAACAAATTAAGGAGTGAAAAAATGACAAAAGGATTTAAAACAAAAGCGATTGAACAAATCGCACCGCAATTACGAGCCTTGCGTTTAGAGCGCAAATTGAAATTGTCTGAAATTGCTCAACAAACCAATCTGTCAATCAATACTATTGATAATATCGAATTGGGAACAAAAGTATCTTTTGATAAATATCACAAGTTGATCCGATTCTACGGCAAAAACCTAAAATTCCTTCTGTAATAACTTAATCTTCCAAACAATATTTAAACAAGAAAAGAGAGAAAAATTTAGTGTACAATAAAGTACATGAA
>CAYVUJ010000223.1:0-3235 GCA_964454825.1 uncultured Lachnospiraceae bacterium
GTCAAACGGTACGCCGATTCCCCACTTGAAGGAGGTACGGGATACGCAAAGATCCTGAAGCCCTGGGATGAGGAAGTTGTTCAGCATCTCCTTCTTGCGGCTTTCCGGCTGGATGAAATCTGGGTGGGTATTGATGTAGTCGATAAGCCGGGGCGCGTATGCGCTCATACGGAAAAAGTACGCTTCCTCATGTGCCTTCTGTACCTCGCGGCCGCAGTCTGGGCACTTGCCGTCGACGAGCTGTGTCTCGGTGAAGAAGGATTCGCAGGGGGTGCAGTACCAGCCCTCGTAGCGATCCTTGTAGATATCGCCCTGATCGTAGAGCTTCTGGAAGATGTGCTTCACCGCGCGCTCGTGATAGTCGTCGGTAGTGCGGATGAAGTGATCGTAGGTTGCACCCATTTGATCCCAGATCGCGCGGATCTGCCCGGAGACGCCGTCGGCGTATGCCTTGGGGGAGATGCCCTGTTTCTCGGCGAGATTTTCGATCTTCTGACCGTGCTCATCCGTGCCGGTGAGGAAGAAAACATCATATCCGCGCTGTCTTTTGTAGCGCGCGATCGCGTCGGTCATGATAACCTCAAAGGTGTTGCCGAAATGAGGCTTCTGAGACGCGTACGGTATTGCTGTGGTTATATAGAACTTTTCCATTTTCATCGGTCCTTTGTAAAAATGTGTTGTACAATCAAGTCTGCACAAGCTTTATTATCTGGGGCCCGGGGGACTTGTCCCCCGGCGGGTTCCGGGCAGAGCCCGGGCGGGTTTGGGCGGCAGCCCAACATCACATGTTTCTGCGATGGCGGCTCGAACCGCCATCGCAAAAAAAATTGCTCCTACAATGAAACAGGGCTGCAAACAGTGTTGCTCTCGGGTGTGAAGTTGCAAGGTTGGGGGCTATCGCCCCCAAGCCCATATCCGGGCTTTACCCGGACCCACCAAAGGGGCATTGCCCCTCTGGACTCCCATACTGTGAGTTTGTACAGACTTTAAGCTCTTATTTCTCTAATTATACCAAATACCGGGGGATTTTACAACACCCCGGGTATCTTTTTCTCAATTTATTTGCGCTGTGTCCGATCATTTCTCCCCGGCGACGAGGAGCTTGTAAAACTCGCCCTTTGGCATACCGCGCTCCCGCGCCGCCGCCTTGATCGCATCCATGCGCCTGAGTCCCGCGCGCTCGTAGAATGCCACATGCTCGGCAGGATCGGCGGGATAATCGTTGTTTTTGTCCGCTTGTCCTCCGTCCGCCCCGCAGCTACATCCGCCGATCACGAGTACAAATTCGCCGCGCGGTTCGGTTGCCTCGAAGTGCTCTGCCGCGCCGGAGAGCGTTGTCCGGAGTATCTCCTCGTTGAGCTTTGTCAGCTCGCGGCAGACGGCGACCGGGCGTTCTGTACCGAGAGCGGAGACAAGCTCAGCAAGTGTTGCGCGCAACCGGTGCGGAGCCTCGTAGATCACCACGGTGCGGCGTTCGGAGGCGAGGTCGTCGAGAAGCTCACGCCTCTCGGCGGACTTGGTCGGGAGAAATCCCTCGAATACGAAGCGCCTTGTCGAAAGTCCCGACAGTGCGAGCGCGGTCACGACCGCCGCCGGACCCGGCACTGCGCTGACTGAGATCCCGCGTTCGGCGCACATTCGTACAAGGTCCTCGCCGGGATCGCTGATCGCGGGCATCCCCGCGTCCGTCACCAGCGCGCACGATTGGCCGGAGGCAAGGCGCTCGCAGATCACCTCGCCGCGCTCGCGCTTGTTGTGCTCGTGATAGCTTATCATTGGGCGGCTGATGCCGAGCCGTGACAGGAGAAGTCCGGAGTTTCTCGTGTCCTCCGCGGCGACAAAGTCCACCCCTGACAGCACCTTTTTGGCGCGGTCGCTCAGATCGGCGAGGTTGCCGATCGGCGTGCCGACAAGATAGAGCGTGCCCGGTTCGACGCGGTTTTTTTCAGTATCCGTCACTTTGACGCCCCCATTTCAAACATAAAATCGAGCGAGCATTCCTCGTATACTCTGGAAAGCTCCGGTGTATATGTGCGATCCTCGCGGTACATTATAAGCGGCGGCGCTATGACAAGCCCCGCGCCCGCGCCCTTTTTTCCTTCGCACAGCAAAAGATTCGGCGGGCTTTTTTCGTCCGGACAGATCAGAATAAGCCGCTTCGGTTCGATCCCGGACGCGCGCATGGACGAAAGGACGTCCGTGATACGGTTCGCGCGGTGGACAACGTAAAACGCTCCGTCGCCGCGAAGAAGCCGCGCGGCACATGCGGCAAAATCCGCGAAATCGCCATTTTCCTCAAAGCGCGCGTCGTGCAGCATGCGGTTTTTGGCGGCGATGCCAGCTCCGGCGCGAAAATACGGCGGGTTTGAGAACACTGCGTCCAGCGCTCCGCCTGTGTCAGCGCGGTTGACCTGACGCACATCCGCATGCACGGGCGTGATTCGGTCGGAAAGCGAGTTGAGGGAGGCGTTTCTTGCGATAAGTTCAGCAAATTCTGCCTGAAGTTCTACCGCCCAGGTGCATTTTGCCTTGCCCTTTTGCGCGCAGAGCAGGGAAACAACGCCCGTCCCCGCGCCGAGATCGGCACAACGTTCATGCGGTCCGGAGACGAACGCCGCCAGAAGATACGCGTCGGAGGTGAAGGTCAGCCCGTCCTTTTTCTGGATGATCTTCAGATATTCATTTATGTCATCGAGGCGCTCGTCGGGATTTAGCCGGTTTTGGGCGGAATTAAGCATAATTATCCTCTAAATAATATAGCATGGGGAATGGCTCGCCATTCCCCATGCTATATTGGTCTTTGAATTACTCAGCCTTGGGAGCGTCGACGGGGCAAGCATCAGCGCAAGCACCGCACTCGATGCAGGCATCGGCGTCGATCACATAGGTCTCGTCGCCTTCGGTGATAGCGTCAACAGGGCAGCCGTCAGCGCAAGCACCACACTTGATGCAATCCTCAGAAATCTTGTATGCCATGATTATGTACCTCCATGTGTCGGATTTTGACTGATTCATTATATCACTCGCGTGGGGATTTTGCAATTGGGGAACGCAAAATAAATGTTAACAAACAGAAAACATTGAATTATAAAAGCAATTTATAAAAGCAAACGCGGCGGCGTTGGGCGCGGCGCGGCTGATGCGACAGCACAAGCTTTCAGCCATCAACAGCCTTATGCGGTCGTTGATCATACAATGTCGCGGATCTGCAAACACTCAGTCGTCGCTTCTGTTC
>CAYVUJ010000224.1:0-3219 GCA_964454825.1 uncultured Lachnospiraceae bacterium
AAAAGTTCGCTGTCGGAGATAAGATCACCCTCGATATCGAGCTCTTTGACCTTATGGGCGACACCGAGAGGTGGAGACACGTCGAAAACTGTGTCGGCGGAAACTTCGCTCTTGCGATCAACGGCGAGTCCACCCACGCCTCCCCGACGGAGCTTTATCCTGCCACCATCATCGCGTCCAACAAGGAGGGCAAGCTTGTCCTCATAACTATGGACGGACGCAACAAGGCGGGTGGCGCGCAGGGCCTTTGCTCCACAAAGGTCGTCGACGCGCTTGTGAGTCAGCTCGGTCTCTATAACGCATTGCTGCTTGACGGCGGCGGTTCCGCAACGATGACCCTCAATCAGAACGGTACATACACCACCGTCAACACCCCCACGGACGGCAAAGAGCGTACAGTAAATAACTCCGTCATCATCTCCGTGGGACCGCAGAGAGGCGCACAGGGCGAGCTGGACCTTTCCACCGGCTCAGATAAAGACCCCACGCATATCACATTTGACAGCAAATACGATGTGTCCTCGCTGACTTTCTCCTCAAACAGCGCTAATGTTGATTATGAGAACAAAAACCTCAAGCTGACCTGCACCGGGGGCGACCCGTTTGTCCACATCGACTATACCGCGCTCAAGCAGAGGATCACCGCCGAGGATTATAAGTACGCCACGCTCGTCTACCGTGTGCCGAGCTCGAACGCGCGGGCGAACTACATGACCGAGATATTCTTCAACACGAACGGTCAGGGCGCGCGCGGCGGACAAAGCGCCACCGGCACAGTCAACCGCTCGGATAACTATCAGTATGTCACCATCAGTGCCGCCGCTCTGAGTGAGTGGAAGGGAACTGTGTCGA
The DNA here is from genome assembly GCA_964454825.1 of uncultured Lachnospiraceae bacterium. Taxonomy (GTDB): domain Bacteria; phylum Bacillota; class Clostridia; order Oscillospirales; family CAG-272; genus UMGS1312. Next base: position 853 of record CAYVUJ010000224.1, read on the forward strand.
GTCTGCGGCTTGACTTCTTTGCAGATGCGAACAACGGCGACGTCATGTATATCCACGATATCCTTTTCAGCAACTCCACATCCGACGGGCGAAAACGGGCGAAGGAGATCACCGATGTGCTCAACGCCCCTGAATATACGACGCTCACATATGTGATGGGCGGTCACGGGGCGCAGCTCGAGCCTCAGAATGTACCTTGGGGCTCGTCCCCGGTGCGTCCCGCCGATCCGGCTGAGGGCGGATATATCTTCGGCGGCTGGTACACGAACACTCTGTACAGAAATGAGTTTGATTTCAGCGCTGTCCCCACTAAAAATACCAAGATATATGCGAAGTGGAATATCAGATACGGCGACGCAAACGGCGACGACAGGATCAACCTCAGAGATGTTCTTACCATCGCGAAGTACGTTGCATCCTATGATTACGATACGAATACCTCCGCGCTGTCCGTGGCCGCGGGGGCGGATGCGAACGCCGACGGAAGCATCAATTTGAAGGATATGCTGCTTGTCATGCGGTATATAGCAAGCTATGATTTTGATACCGGCGTATCGTCGGTCGTCCTCGGACCTCAGTGAACGGCAAGCTCTCCCCGATGTGTTTTACATCGGGGAGGTTTTTTGTTTTTCATAAAGTTTTTTACAATTTATTATCAGAATAATCATTTTTTCGTCCCGCGGCATTGATTTTTGAAAATGTGTATGATATAATGAGGGCAGTCCCCAAACGGGAAAATATAAAGAATCGGAGAAAGCGAAATGAAAAAACTAAGACTTCTCGCGCTTGCACTCTGTTTTATTCTTGTGCTGGCGCCTCTTTCAGTTTTGGCAGAAGAACCTGACACCGACGCCGGGTACGATATGGACCCGCTTTGCCTCAAATTCGAGTCACAGGAAGACTATAACGCACTTATTACGAGAAAGGCGCAGTGCAGCGCCGAGATCGAGGGCGGCGATCTGAAGCTGACCGCCGCGGACCTCCCGCCGATACCTGAAAATAAGAATGAGCTGTTTCTCAAATACCAGCCCGACCCGAGAATCTGGATCACCTATAAGAACCTGTCTCAGACGGTCATGGCTGAGGATTATCCGTTTATTACGCTGATCTACCGTATGCCCGAAACGACCAGGCCCGAGGCGGAGTATTTTGGGGGACAGTATGTCACGGAGATATTCTGCAACACGGATAACTCTGAGCCGCGCGCAGAACAAAATGTTCTGGGTAATATAAAGGTGACCGGAAACAAGTACGAAGCGCTTACGCTTGAACCCGGGAAGCTTACCGAGTGGAAAGGCGTTATCACCAGCCTGCGTCTCGACTTTTTTGCGTTTGCATACGAGGGAGACGTGATGTACGTGCACAACATCATTCTGAGCAAGACCTCGGGCGAAGCGCGGAGCCAGGCGAAGAAGATCGTTGACGAGCTCAATGCTCCGGACGAGACGACCCTCAAATTCAATGTCGGAAAATACGGAACTGCTCCTGAGAGCCAGATCGTGAAAAAAGGCGAGTATCCGGTCCGTCCGGAGGACCCCACCGCAGAGGGCGTTGTCTTCGACGGCTGGTATACCGGGAGTAACTTCGTTGAGGAGTTCGACTTCAACTCGCCGCTGTCTAAGGAGGTCACCACCATATACGGTAAGTGGAGCAAGCTGTTCACCGTGTCCTTCAATGACGGTGTCGCTCAGGAGCCCACCACTGTCAGTGTCAAGGTAAATACCCGTGTCGAGCGTCCCGCCGATCCGGTAAGGGAGGGCTATACCTTCCGCGGCTGGTACACCGCCGAGAATTACAAGACTGAGTATAACTTCGGCTCGGTTGTGAAAAATGACGTCACATTGTACGCAAAGTGGGATGAAGGTGTGTTCGTTCCGGTCACCGTCACCGGCGGAACTGCCGACGTTGCTGAGGGTCGCAAAGGAGATACCGTGACCGTCACCGCGGCTGAGGCTCCCGCAGGCATGATGTTCGATAAGTGGGAGGTCATCTCCGGCGGAATCGAGCTCGCAGACGCGAACGCAGCGACCACTACATTTGTTGTGGGCGATGAAAATGTCGAGCTCAAGGCGACATACAAGGATATTGTGTACGCGGTCACCGTCACCGGCGGTTCTGCAGATGTCGCAGAGGCAGCCGAAGGCGCAACTGTCACCATCACCGCGAATGAGGCTCCCGAGGGCCAGGTATTTGACAAGTGGGAGATCGTCTCCGGCGGAGTTGAGCTTGCAAACGTAAACGAGGCAATTACCGCCTTCACTATGGGCATTGAGGATGTTGAGGTCAGGGCGATCTACAAGGCTCCTTACACGCCCGGCGATGTCAACGGCGACAATAGAATCAACGCAAAGGACATCATCGCCGTCA
>CAYVUJ010000225.1:0-3211 GCA_964454825.1 uncultured Lachnospiraceae bacterium
CGATCTGGCGGTTGAGTGAGGAGTAGGCACCGAGCAGGAGCTGCTGGCCGGTCTGACCTTTGGCGTAGAAGGTACGGCTAACCTGGGCGCCGCCGAAAGAACGGTTGGCAAGGAGGCCGCCGTATTCGCGGGCGAAGGGTACGCACTGAGCTACGCACTGGTCAATAATGTTGTTTGACACTTCGGCCAGACGGTAAACGTTGGCTTCGCGGGCACGATAGTCGCCGCCTTTGACGGTGTCGTAGAAAAGACGATAGACGGAGTCACCGTCGTTCTGATAGTCTTTTGCAGCATTTATACCGCCCTGTGCTGCAATTGAGTGGGCACGGCGCGGAGAGTCCTGGATGCAGAAGTTCCAGACGTTGAAGCCGAGCTCGGCAAGAGTTGATGCTGCTGATGCACCTGCAAGACCCGTGCCGACTACGATGATATCGAGATTGCGTTTGTTGGCGGGGTTGACCAGTTTCTGATGAGCTTTATAGTTGGTCCATTTTTCGGCGATGGGGCCTTCGGGGATCTTCGAGTCGATCGTATATTCAGGAAGCTTTGACGATTCGATGTCGGCATAGTCCTTCATGATGGGGGTTGAATCGATCATACCCTCCAGATTTTTAATATCTGCCATATTATAAAGAATGTGTCGTCGAGTTTGATTAATTAGTTATTGGTCTCTGTGCAGGGCTGTTCTGCGCATGCGTTGGCTTTGCAGTCGGCGCAGGGTTGAGCTTTTTCGCAGCTTTTTTCGCAGCTTTTTTCATCCTGGCCGCATGCGTCAAAAGGACAGGGAGCGCTTTCGCATGTTGCGTTTTCAGGAGCTCCGGCTTTCACAACCTGCAATTTTTCGTAGTTGCCGTTCATGGCGTTGAACGTAAACCAGCATGCTTCGACTACGAACAGACCGACAACAAGCGTGGTCCACCAGCATCCGATCGTTTTCAGTCGGGGCATCCAGACGCCATTGTTCCATCCGGCGCTCTGGAACATTGACCAGAAGCCGTGGTTGAGGTGGAACCAAAGGGCAATGAAGCCGATAAGGTAGATCACGAGCGTGCAGGGGCAAGAGAAAGCCTGATAGATGAACCACATGCCGTTGGCGGGGTCGCCGGCTTCGGTGCAGTGGGCAATTTCAGCAAACTGCATTTTGGCCCAGAACTGATAGAGGTGAACCAGGAGGAAGGCGAGGATAACGATGCCGAGAACGAGCATGTTTTTCGACGACCATTCAACCTGCGGCGGACGAGAGGTCACTTTGTAGGGGTCGTTGCCGCGGGCTTTGCGGTTCTGAAGAATCAGCCATACGGCGTAGCAGATGTGGATGATGAAGAGGGCTGCCAGACCGATCGATGCCACCAGTGCATACCAGTTGGCGCCGAGGAATTCGCAGACGGCATTGTAGGCTGCCGGCCAGAAAATGGCGACTCCGTTCATCAACACATGGAATGTAACGAATAGGACAAGGCAGGCTCCGGTGATGGCCATGACGAGCTTGCGTCCTATGGATGAGTTAGTTAACCACATAGAAGTAGGGATTTGTTGATATGATTGATTTAAATTAAAAAATTACGATGACGGTTATCAGTGCAAAATTAAGAGAAATTAACCACCCGCGCAATAATTAAGGAAAAATTTCTCTAAAAAATTCGGGCAAAGTTTGCGCATGGGATGCGCAATCGGGTTGGCTCATCAGCGGAGGGACGGCGGCGGAGGAGGAGCGATGCGGTGTCACTTGCCGGCGGATGCGACTTGATAGATCGACAGACCGAATTGATGGATCACGGCGTAGACATGGTCGAAGATGTCGCTCTGAACGCGCTCGAATTCTTTCCAGTCGGTGACGGCGGTGAAGAAATATAGTTGCAGCGGCAGGCCGGTGGCTGTGGGTTCCATCTGGCGCACCATCATGAGCATGTCGTGGCGAATGCGCGAATCAGTGGCGAGATAATGCTCGAGGTAACGGCGAAGCAGATGCAGATTGATCTGGCGCGATGCGTCGGCTATGTCGACTCCTTCGAGCCAGCCTTCGCTGTCGAGCGCGGAGAGTTCGTCGGGGGTGCAGAATCTGACGGAGTTGGCATCGATCAGGATTGAGCGGTCAACGCGTCGGCCACCGCTGCGGCGCATTGGCTGATAGTTTTTAAAGGATTCGCTGACCAGCGAATAGGGTGGAATGGTGGTGACGGAGTTGTCCCAGTTGCGGACTTTGACGGTCGTCAGGCTGATGTCGATCACTTCGCCGTTGGCTCCGTGGGAGTCAACGACTATCCAGTCGCCTTTGTGGAGCATCTTGTTGGCTGTCAGCTGAACGCTGGCCACCAATCCGAGAATCGTGTCTTTGAACACGAGCATCAGGATTGCCGCCGATGCTCCCATGGCCATGAGAATGGAGACGGGCGATCGCCCTATTATGAGGCTGATGGTGATGATTATCCCCAGGGCATAGATGACCAGGCGAATCATCTGAAAGATGCCCTTGACGGCGTAGGGACGAAATTTTTTGCGGCGTGAAAAGGCCGAGTAGAGGTTGGAGATGAATACGTTGATGATGTAGACCGACACCCACAGGATGTAGCAGCCTGTCAGCAGTCGGATCCAATTGTAGGTCATGTCGTGGGTGTGGAAGAAGCGGGGCATCAGCCACGCTACCACCAGAGCCGGCATCAGTTGAGAGAATGCTTTGAGGAAGCGGGTGTTGAGCAGATCGTCGTCCCATTTGGTTGGGCTTTTCTCGACGAAAAACATAATGATCGTTTCGAGCAGACGCATGAGGTAGTAGGAAACGACGGATGTCAGGGCGATTGCGGCGATTTCGGCTATGGCAATGTAGAGCCGTGCGTTCGGTCCGGTAATGTTTTCGGTGAGAAATGTGATGAAGTGGTCAATCATGGCGCAAATGTAGGTAAACTTTGGAGATTATGCAAAGTTTGGTTACTTTTGTGGAAAACTAACGAATATCATAGATTTTTCATGGATAATTTCACCTATTGTACGCCGACGAAATATGTGTTTGGCCGCGGTGCCGAACTGGAGGCCGGACGCCAGCTGAAGGCTTTCGGGATGAAGAATGTGCTTGTTTGTTATGGCGGCGGTCATGCCGTGAGAAGCGGACTGCTGGGCCGAGTGCTTGCGACGCTTGATGCCGAGGGCATAGGTCATGCGGAGCTTGGCGGCATTGAGCCGAACCCTACCGATCCGAAGGTGAGGGAGGGGATTG
>CAYVUJ010000226.1:0-3206 GCA_964454825.1 uncultured Lachnospiraceae bacterium
ATTCCCGGGCTTACTCACCATCTCTGTAGTGATTTACCAAACATCCGGAGATCAGGATCTGCCGCTCCTCTGCGGTCAGCGTGCCGAGCGAGAACGTATGCTTCGTCGCCTTGCCGCTCGCCGCGTGCCAGACTACGCCGCAGACCTCGGTCGCGCCGGAGGCCATCGCCTCACGCACGCCGCCGATCACGACCATGTCGCCCGGGCAGAGCTCCTCGTCGCTTCCCTCGTTCGATCCGATCGTCACAGTGTCGCTTAGCAGCGGGAGCATACCCCAGTTGATCAGGTTCGAGCGGTAGCGCTTCGTCGCATATTCGCGTGCGATGTTCGCCGCGCCGCCCAGCACACGCTGGCAGGACGCCGCCTGCTCGCGCGCCGAGCCGTCACCCGGCTTCACCGCCGCAACAAGCGTGCCGTATCCCACCGTGCCGCCGGACAGCACGTCCGCCGCCGCCTCAAGAGCCGCGCGGATGTTCGCCGCCCATTTGTCCGGCTCTCCGGCAGCGGCGATTGAATATTCGTCGATCTTCGTCGGCTCGGAGCCGTCGATCGAGCGCACCGCCTCGCGGAACTCGTCCGTGCGGCGGGTATAGGCGCTGTCCCTGCGGCTGAGCGCAAGCCGGGACAGACGGTACGGGTTCGAACGGAAGGATGACGACTCGCCGGAGGGGATCAGCTCGTCGGTCGTCGTCACCTCGTCGTCGATCACACTCGCAACACCGAGGACGATATCCTCCGGCATCGCACCGATCGCCGGCCAATCCAAAATGTTCGGCCCGAAGCTCAGCTCAGCGTTCTCGTCCGCCTTGCCGTAGCCGAAATAACAGCGCTTTTCGTAGATCGAGCCGTCAAAGGCGTAGTCCACGCCGCTGTACTCCACGTCGAGCTCGTCCGCCGCCGTCAGAAGTCCGCCCGCCGCCGCAGTCGCCGCGATAGAGCGCGCGTCCATAAGCGCAACGGAGGCAGTCTGTCCCTCTCCGGGCTTGGAGCCCTCGCGGTTCGGGAAGTTTCTCGTGGTGTGGCGGATCGACAGACCGCCGTTTGCGGGCACGTCGCCCGCGCCGAAGCACGGTCCGCAGAACGCGCTGCGCAGCGTCGCGCCGGTCATCATCAGATCGCGGGCGATGCCGCTTTCAAGCAGATGCGCGAACGCCGGCTGGCTCGCAGGATATACGGAAAGGGCGAACTCGCCGTTTCCGATCGATTTGCCGCGAAGTATGTCCGCCGCGGCGCAGAGGTTGTCATAGATACCGCCTGCACAGCCCGCGATCACGCCCTGCGAGACACGCACGCGTCCGGTAGCGGAGTCGATCTTGTCGACAAGATGCAGCGTTCCGGGGGCCGCGCCCAGCCGCTTCTCCCCGGCGATCTCCGTCTCGCGCAGGATGTCGGCGGCGTTTTCGTTCAGCTCGCGGATCGTAACGGCGTTCGACGGATGGAACGGGAGCGCGATCATCGGCTCGATCGCACTCAGGTCGATGTCCACAGCCCCGTCGTAGTATGCGAGCGGCGCGGGACGAAGCTCGCGGTAGTCCTCCTCGCGGCCGTGCATCTTGAAGTAGCGCTTTGTCTCCTCGTCGGTGATCCAGATGGAAGAGAGACATGTCGTCTCGGTCGTCATGACGTCGATGCCGTTACGGAATTCGATCGGCAGATTTGCGACGCCGTCACCGACAAACTCGAGGACCTTGTTCTTGACGAACTTGTTATTGAACACCGCGGAGACGAGAGCGATGGCCACATCGTGGGGGCCGACGCCGGGACGGGGCTTGCCCGTGAGACGCACGGCGATCACCTCGGGACGCTTTACGTCGTAGGTGCGGCAAAGGATCTGCTTGACAAGCTCCGGGCCGCCCTCACCGATCGCCATGGTGCCCAGCGCGCCGTAGCGGGTATGGCTGTCCGAGCCGAGGATCATCTTGCCGCATCCCGCCATCATCTCGCGCATGAAGGAGTGGATGACCGCCTGATGCGCGGGGACGTAGATCGCACCGTAGCGGCGTGCGGCGGAGAGGCCGAACATGTGGTCGTCCTCGTTGATGGTGCCGCCGACGGCGCACAGGGAGTTGTGGCAGTTGGTGAGCACGTACGGGACGGGCAGTTCGTTGAGCCCGCCGGCGCGCGCGGTCAGAAGGATGCCGACATATGTGATATCGTGGGAGGCAAGCGCATCGAATTTGATGCGAAGGTTGTCCTCATCGCCCGTGTTGTGGGCGGAGAGGATGGAATGGGCGATGGTTCCGCGCCGCGCGAGGGCGACGTCCGCATCGGAGGATACGAACTCGCGCCCGTCGGCGAGAAACACGCCGTGTGGGATAAGATTGATCATAGATAGCTCCTATGGGGGTATTTGCCGGGGGAGGAACTTTTTGAAAAAAAGTTCCTCCCCCGGACCCCCTCTTCAAAAACTTTTAAACATGGGTCCGGGCAGACTTTGAGGTCTGTGCGTGGGAACGGTCTGAGGTCTGTGCGCTGTACATTGGAGTTTGTGCAAACTCATTTGTCGGGATTCCAAAGGGGCAATGCCCCTTTGGTGGGGCCGAGGGGTGAAACCCCTCGTGGAGGTTTGGAGGCAACGCCTCCAACATCGCAGACGTCCGCCCGAAGGACGAAGTCCGAGGGCAAACAGAGTCTGCACGCAGTGACAGTGCGAGGCACAGATTTCATTTGCGCTCAGGCTCCGCCTTTCGCGCGAGTATCTGCTACGTTGGGGGCTATCGCCCCCAAACCCCCATCCGGGCGCCGCCCGGACCCGCCGGGGGACATTGTCCCCCGGGCCCCCATTAAGGGGGTTTGTGCAGGCCTCAGGTTAGCGCAGTTGCCCTAACCCTCCCCTTAGCCGAGATTCCAAAGGGGCAATGCCCCTTTGGTGGGTCTGGGCGAAGCCCAGGCAGGGGTCCGGGGGCGGCAGCCCCCGCATAGCGGGGCGGCAAGCCCCCGCATATCTTACTTCGTGATCTCGTTGACCGTGTTGTACATCTTAGCGAAGTACGCGCGCTTCTCTTCGCACGCCGCCTTCATTGCCTCGACCTGCTCGGCGCTGAACTTGTCCAGATCGCCGTCCTTGAGCTTGCCCTTGTACATGCGGTCCAGAACGAGCGCGTAGTTGATGTCCACCGTGACGATCTCGCCCGCCTGCTCGCAGACCACAAGATTCGAATTGCCCGCCAACAGCTCCTCGACAGCTCTCTCACCGAAGCGTGCAG
>CAYVUJ010000227.1:0-3188 GCA_964454825.1 uncultured Lachnospiraceae bacterium
TGTGACACACCGAGATGAAAACGGCAAGCTGATGCTTTGCTGTGGTGGCAACACGGCTTCTTGTCGCCTATCTGGGCGCGAAGTGCGGCGAGCTGTTCCTCAATAAACGCTTCGGCGAGCGCGGGTGTGTTGATGCGTTCCATGGATTCGGGACGAACGTTATTTGACATATTTATACCCCTTTATTGAATGAGAAAGATTACAGATTGACAAATCGCACAGCCGTACCGTAGGCGAGCACCTCTGCGGCGGCCTGCATTACAGACGAGGAAGCATACCTCACGCAGATAATTGCATCGGCGCCGAGGCTCTGGGCTTCGGCGATCATACGGTCGGTGGCGATCTGCCTTGCCTGAGCCATCATTTCGGTGTATCCGGTCAGCTCACCGCCGACGAGCTGCTTGAAGCTGGCTCCGATATCCTTACCGATGTGCTTTGACTGAATTGTAGCACCCTTTACCATTCCGAGGACCTCGTATGTCTTTCCCGGGATATTCTCTGTCGTTACTGTGATCATGATAAAAACTCCTTTTGATATAATTGTTGATATAATTGTGTACGAATTTTTAGTCGGTATAGTTGTCGAAATACCCCTGAACGAGTACAACGGGGGTACCCTTGTCTCCGGAGCCGGAGGTGAGGTCGCACAGAGAGCCGATCAGATCGGTCAGCTGGCGCGGGGTTGTACCCTGAGATGCCATGTTACCGACGAGGTTGCCCTGCTTCTTACGGATGCTCTCGGAGATCGCCTCGCGCAGAGCCTCGCCGGACAGGTCCTTGTAATCGTTGTCGGCGAGATATTTGAGCTTCAGCTCGTTGGGGGTACCGATGAGTCCGTCGGTGAACGCGGGGGAGACCACCGGGTCGGCCAGCTCCCAGATCTTGCCCTTGGGGTCCTTGAACGCGCCGTCGCCGTAGACCATGACCTCCACGTGCTTGCCGGTGGCGTCGAGGATGTACTTCTGTATGTCGAGCACGAGACTCTTGCACTCGCGTGGGAAGAGCTTGATCTTGTCCTCGGTGGATTTGTTTGAGCCGAGGAGTCCGTAGGCTTCGTTGCAGCCGGAGCCGTTCACGGGAGCTGTCAGGATATCGTCCAGTCCGCAGACGATCTTGGCGCCCGCCGCCTTGAGGATACGCTTGGTACGCGCGCGGGTGTGGATATCGCAACTGAGGACGCAGTCGGTGTAATCAAGGATAGCCTTCGCCTGATTTGCGAAGATCACCTCCACCTCGGCTCCGCTTTCGCGGATCAGCTCGCAGTAGTAGTCGACATAGTCGACTCCGGTGAACTCGTGGCGGTTCACGCCGAAGAGCTCGCGGTATTTTTCGAGGGAGAGCACATCCGAATACGGATTCACACCGGCCTCGTCGATCTTGTCGAGGGAGACGAGCTCATTGCCGACCTCGTCGGAGGGATATGAGAGCATGAGAACGATCTTCTTCGCGCCCTTGGCGATTCCGCGCAGGCAGATCGCAAAGCGGTTACGGGAGAGGATGGGGAAGATGACGCCCACTGTTTCGCCGCCGAGCTTAGCGCGCACATCGGCGGCGATATCGTCCACAGATGCGTAGTTGCCCTGGGAGCGGGCGACGATGGACTCGGTGACGGAGATCACATCGCGGTCGCGAAGCTCGAAGCCATCGGATTTTGCCGCGGCGAGGACGCTCTCGGAGACGATGGAGGCGAGATCATCGCCCTCACGGATAATGGGGCACCGGATACCCCGGGATACGGTTCCTACGTTTCTTTGAGTTGAATTAGACATTGATTTATGACCTTTCTTTTCGAAAATAGACAAATTAATGTTATTACGACCACACAGCGGATCATAAACGATGAAAGTCGTACAGACAGGGAGTCCGGAGGGAAAACGACCGCAGGGAGCGTCGCCGCGGTACCTCTGACGGACCGGCGGACTGGCGGAAGTGCGGTGTGACCGGGCCTCGGCAAGACCATTGTCCTCCACACCCCAAAAGGGGATCGTACGAGCTTTTTCGCGTCTATTATACCACTTTTTCAGGCAGTAGTCAATCGTACATGCCAAATCTCCCCTGCGCCTTTTGATATGCCGATGTCGCGGGGCACTGTTTCGGCAGGATCACGCCTTCCTTTGTCTCTGGATGCGGTTGAGCGCGGCAAAAATGACGATCGACAAACCGGTTATCGCTGCGGCGGCGATCTGGAAAAGGCGGTCACTGTGCTCGGCATCCTCCGTATCCTGACCGGCTTCGTTTTGAAGTGCTCTGTGTGCCAGTTCCTCGCTTGTGAGGCTGTCGGAGTGCGCAAGGACCTCACCTAACTCCACGGTCACACCGTCCGACGCCTGTGCGGACAGCGCAAAATATGTCGGGCTGACCTCGTCAGGCAAGCGGCACAGGACCGAGAACGCGCCGGAGTCCGGCACCCGTACCGGGTAATACCAGCGCCCGGAGGCGTCTCCGAGGTGGATCTCAAACGCCGCCTCACCGGAGGTGGCGAATGCCGCGAGACGAAATTCCACATAGTTGCACCCGGACAGATCGAGGCTGTCCGGAAGCGCGGCGGAGGCGATCACAGATGCACCATCGTGGCTGTTTTCGGAATGCAGATCGATCCTGAGAGCGCGGTATGAGAGAAGCTCTGAGATCTCGGTCAGTGGCGTGCTGATGCCGGTGGTCAGCTTTGACGAGCCAGAGCACACCCACTTGTCGGTGGAAAAAGACCGCCTGAAATCCCACAGATAAAGCGAGCCTACAAAGGAATCGCCGCTATGCGGCATGCGGCGCACCTCGGGAACAAGCGCCTGCGTTTCAAGTGTCTCGGCCACATTTTCCCCGAGGGGAAGGTAACAGAACAGCGCATACGGAAAGGCGCGCGACATCTCGGCGTAGGTCATGCTTTCGCCGTCGCGCGGGGCGATCGCCGTACCGAGATAGCCGGAGGTGTGAAGCGTCGACTGCGATGGCACATCCGTGGCGCTTTGCCCGTCTGTATGGACAAGTGCCGCCCATTTCACGGGGACACCCCCCTGCGCCGATATATACAGGTCCGCCAGCGCCGCGCATGAGACGGCGCTGTGTACGGACGGCATGTTTTTTGTGTTCTCGGCCGCCTCAAGATCGCTCACCGCCTCAAACGGGAGGATCACCACCGTATACGGATCCTTTTGCGAGGCGATCGAATAGATGAGGCGCGCGGCGTCGGC
>CAYVUJ010000228.1:0-3166 GCA_964454825.1 uncultured Lachnospiraceae bacterium
TCCTTGCGCGGTCTCCGGACGCAGATAGACGGTGTTCTTTGCATCCTCGGTCACGCCCTGAAAGGTTTTGAACATCAGGTTGAACTGGCGGATATCGGTGAAGTTGTGCTTGCCGCAGGACGGGCAGGGAATCTCGTTTTCGTCGATGAAGCTCTTCATCTCCTCCTGAGAGAAGGCGTCGATCGGCTTTGTGAGGGTGACGCCGTTTTCGGCGCACCAGTCTTCGATGACCTTATCCGCACGGAAGCGTTCCTTGCACTCCCGGCAGTCCATGAGCGGATCGGAGAAGCCGCCGAGATGTCCGGAGGCGACCCACGTCTGCGGGTTCATCAGGATCGCCGCGTCAAGGCCGACGTTGTAGGGGTTCTCCTGGACGAATTTCTTCCACCACGCACGCTTGACATTGTTCTTCAGCTCCGCTCCGAGCGGGCCGTAATCCCATGTGTTCGCAAGACCTCCGTAAATCTCGCTTCCGGCGTACACAAAGCCTCTGCCCTTGCAGAGAGCCACAATTTTATCCATCGTTTTTTCCGCGTTGTTCATCTTCCGTTGTATTTCCTTTCAAAATTGTAAGACATAGTAATACGATCGCCCTGCCGCGCTCCGCACGGTGGCGTTCTCGGGGCATGCCGCATCAATCTGCCCCCTGAGTGCCTTGGGGAACCTGAGGCGCGTCATCGTCGCGCGGCGTGATCACTTTTTCGCTGTCAGGCGGCAGCTTGTATGCTGAGAACATCGACGATGTTGCCGTCAGGCTCAGGTTGTAAAAGCCGTTTGCATAGCGCCCCTCAAAATTGAGCGGCTTTATCTCGAAGCGCGCAGCCGCACCGACAAGGTCGCTCTTTAGTTCCGCGCTCTTTCGGGACATGTCGGTATTGACCTTCATGTCGTCAAAAATACCGTGAATCTTTTTCTTCCCACGATTGTCGTTATCGCCGGATTCCCCGCTCTCATCCTGCTCATATTTCTCCTCATAGATCACCGAACAGTCGATGATCGGAGTATCGAGAAATAGCTCGTCGTACAGCTTGAGCCGTTGTTCAGATGACATCGACGCGATGCGAAGCAGAACGCCTCGAACGAGCTGGAACTCGAGGTCGAGCCTGCTTTCGACACCGTTTTCGTAATCGTCAAACATCAGAAGCGCCTGGAGGTTCTCCTCAGTCACCTTGACCCTGCCCGCGCTCACCACACGGCGGTACGCGGTGCGCGCCTCCTTGACATCCTCCCCGTCTGCGGAGCCTTCATCACCCGTTTCACCCGGGGCGTCGGTGTCCGCATCAGACCCTGTGTCCTTATCCTTATTATCGTCATCCCCGTCATCCGTATCCGTGAGGAATTCCTCCGGAATGACAGCAGTGACCACAGATTCATATGTTCTGCCCGCCGTGCCGAATGTAGCGCCATCGGAATAGATATCCTGCGAGAGATCGACCTCAAACGATCCGATCGCCTTTGCAAGCTCAGACGCTTCGCGCGCATTGAGGAAGAAAAAGTAATCCACCCCGATACCGCTCAGCGCCTTGACCTTATCGACAAGATACTGCGGTCCGAAATCGTTGTACACCTCGCCAAGCTGTTTATAGCCGCACGGGGTAAACACCCGTGTATGTGTCGACACCGGGGTCACCGTGTACTCTGCGCGCGCCTTATCGCAGCGCACAAGCGATATCAGCTTCACCCCGACGGTTTTGTATCCCGCGCCAAGTACGCCGATATCCCGATCGTTCGCATGCAGGCGCAGCTCCGACAGCGCGTCGCCCTGCGGATAATAATTATAATGCGCAAGATCGTAATCCGTGACCACAATGAGCGCGGTAAAGCTCTCGCCCTTGGGGACGTCGGAATTGTCTGTATTTGACGAGGCCGGCTCCGAGTCCTTGTTCAGTATCTCTTCGAGCTGACTCTTCTCGTCGAAAATATCGTCCACCGCCGACGTCACAAGCGTGACCGCCGCAGACGCAAGCAACCCGAAAACCACCAGACACAGTGCGAAAATGATCCCGAAATTCTTAAGACCCGAAAGAAAGACATGTCCGTCCTTCCCTTTTTTCGCATTTTTCTTTGCCGGAGATCTCCTCGGCCTTCCAATTTTCTCCTTTTTATTACGATTCGTCAAGAGTTTACCTCCCGCCAATACTTATAATAAGCCACAACAGTCACCATCTCCCCGTCTCTCGTAAGATCGGGGGCGGTAATGACAACTCCTTCAAGTGACATGAGCTCGCCGGCATCCATGCTCTGTGCATCACAGCAGAATACCATGTCCGGCCCGTCATATATACATATGCGCCCCTCACGGTAAAGTATTACGGCACCGTGAGATATCACCGTTTCCACATTATCCTTACGCTGTGTTACGTATTTGAGCTGCTTACCGTCGAGATATTTCGCCTTATCGTTCGGCTTTTTCCCCATGCCGTCTTTTTTCCGAAAAAACATTTATTTCGACACCTTCTCAACAGCGGTTATGCTGACCTGAACGGAAACGGTCGAGCTGTGCATCGTGAACGCATGTCCGGGAACTGCGTCAAAGTTGTTTCCGATCTTGAGGATCCCGTTCGGATCGCGCACTCCCTTCACTATCACCGTGCCGGAGACATCGACCTTAGTATCGTCACCGTTCTCGGGAGCGTATGTGCGAATATAGGTCCCGTCAGAGCGCTGGGTATACACCACAGCCGGGGTTATCGTCACATTTCCGCTCAGCTTGCCAAAGTCGCTGTTGTCGGGCAGATAATACATGTCCCCATCCTTGAGAAGCCGGGCATGAAACTGAGAAATTTCGCTGCACTCGAAGGTGACAGCGAACTCCTCCTTATCGTTCTCCCGCACGAGCGCCTCACCGTTATCGCGTTTGAACACAAACGCAAATCCCGCCGCTACGACGCATGAGATAAGTGCGATGATAATAAACACATCGAAAACGCCGAAAGGTGCTTTGGCGCTCTTACGCCCGGTTTTATTCTGCTGACCATCCATAATGAACTCCAATCCGCCGCCGGATGCGGCATAATGTCCCCGGATCACCGATCATGCTCTGTCGTATTTATCCTCCAGACGAACAATATCGTCCTCGCCGAGGTAATCTCCGCGCTGTACCTCGATAAAGGTCATCCCCACCTCGCTCGACGCACGGTGGATCTGCCCTGACGCTATCTCAAAG
>CAYVUJ010000229.1:0-3163 GCA_964454825.1 uncultured Lachnospiraceae bacterium
GACCTTAAGCATCGTGCGTGCCTCCCTTCTTTCCGAGATACGCCTCGATGACCTCAGGCGTCGCCTGTATCTCCTCGGCTGTGCCTTTTGCGATGATCTGCCCGAAGTTGAGCACGCAGATGCCCTCGCAGATACCCATGACGAGCTTCATATCATGCTCGATGAGGAGCACTGCGATCTGGAACTGATCGCGGATCTTCACGATGTTCTCCATAAGCTCGAGCGTCTCCGCGGGGTTCATGCCCGCCGCGGGCTCGTCGAGAAGGAGCAGCTTCGGCTCCGTCGCAAGCGCGCGCACGATCTCCAGCCGCCTCTGCGCGCCGTACGGGAGCGAGCCCGCCTTCCACGAGGCCTTGTCCTCCATGTCGAAGATCGAGAGAAGCTCCATCGCGCGCTCGTGCGCCTCCTTTTCCCTCTTCCAGTAGGAGGGGAGGCGGAGCACGCCGGAAAGCGTGGAATAATGCTCGGAGTTGTGCAGACCGATCTTCACGTTGTCCTCGACCGTCTGATCGGAGAAAAGGCGGATGTTCTGGAACGTGCGGGCGATGCCCATTTTGTTGATCTGCGTTGTCGTTTTGCCGCTCGTGTCCACGCCGTCGAGCAGTATCGTGCCGCGCGTCGGCTGATAGACCTTCGTCAGCAGGTTGAATACCGTCGTTTTTCCGGCGCCGTTCGGGCCGATCAGGCCGGCGATCTCCGTGCGGCCGATGGTGAGGTTAAAATCCTGCACCGCGTGGAGTCCGCCGAAGTCGATCCCGAGATGGCGGCACTCGAGGACAGGCGTCTTGTCGACGTCGCGCTCGGGGACGATGGACTGGGAGGGTACGGGCACCATTTTGCCCTTCTGAAAATCAAAAGCCATTTCAGTTTTCCTCCTTCTCTTTGCGGCGGGGGATGATCTTTGAGAAGAGATTCTTCGCACCCGCCGAATTCGTGGCGATCATGACGATGATCAGCACGATAGCGTAAACGAGCATGCGGTAATCCCTGACTGCGCGCAGCACCTCCGGCAGGACGTACAGAAGCGCCGCCGCGATGATCGAGCCGCGCATACTGCCGAGCCCTCCGAGCACGACGTACACGAGGATGAAGATCGACGTATTGAAATCGAACTTGGTTGCGTTGATGCTGGAGTAGTTCAGACCGTAGAGCGCGCCGGCCGCGCCTGCGATAGACGCGGAAATAGTGAACGCGATCATCTTATACTTTGTGATGTTTATACCCACGGACTCAGCGGCGATGCGGTTGTCGCGGATCGCGAGGATCGCGCGTCCCGTATGGCTGCGGACGAGGTTCTGTATGATCACGAGTGTGATCATGACGAGCACAAAGCCCGCCGTGAAGGTAGCGATGGTCGTAACGCCGTTCGTACCCTGAGCGCCCTTGACGATAGTGACGCCGTTCGGGGTCATGCCGAGGGCGGTGACGTTCTTTGAGCCGTCGTAGTTAAACAGGATATGCAGGCCGTTCTCATCATGGCCTACTATGAGGCAGTTGACCAGCTCCTTGATGATCTCGCCGAAGGCAAGCGTGACGATCGCGAGGTAGTCACCGCGCAGGCGAAGCACGGGGATACCGATGATAAATCCCGCAATCGCGGCGATGACAGCACCGACGAGCATGGCGATAGCAAGGCGTACAGGCTCAAAGCCGACCGAGCCCTCGAGCGCACCGGAAGCGATAACGCCGGCGAACGCGCCCACGGACATGAAGCCAGCGTGTCCGAGCGAAAGCTCGCCGAGGATGCCGACGGTGAGGTTGAGCGACAGTGACATCACGATAAAGCAGCACACGGGGACAAGGAATCCCGTTGCCTGTCTGCCGAGCGCACCGGCTTCCTTGAGGACGGTAAAGACAACGAACGCGACGATCACCATGGCGTAGGTGATAAAATCGCGGCGCACGTCCTTTTTGACAGAAAATTTACTCATGTCGCGACCTCCTTAAACCTTCTCAGGCGTGTACTTGCCGAGAAGTCCCGCGGGACGCACGAGAAGCACGATTATCAGCACTGCAAACACGATGGAGTTTGAAAGCTGGGTCGAAATGTACGCCTTTGCGAAGGCCTCGATGATACCGATGAGCAGTCCGCCGAGGAAGGCGCCGGGGATCGAGCCGATACCGCCGAACACCGCCGCGGTGAACGCGCGGATACCGGGCATTGCGCCGGTGGTGGGCGAGAGCTTCGGATACGAGGAGCAAAGGAGCACACCGGCGATCGCCGCAAGCGCGGATCCGATCGCGAAGGTCATGGATATCGTGCGGTTGACGTTGATACCCATGAGCTGAGCCGCGCCCTTATCCTCGGAGCAGGCGCGCATGGCCTTGCCCATCTTGGAGCGGCTGGTGAACAGCGTGAGGGCGATCATGATGACGATGCACGCCGCCACGGTGACAATGGAAACATATGAAATATTGAGCGAGCCGCCGAAGACAGACACCGTGCCGCTCACGATAGGAGTGTAAACGATAGGATTTGCGCCCCAGATCAGCAGAGCGCTGTTCTGGAGAAAGTACGATACGCCGATCGCGGTGATGAGCACGGCGAGGGAGGTCGCCTCACGAAGCGGGCGGTAGGCCAGTCCCTCGATAACAACGCCGAGCACAGTACACACGATCACCGCGGCGATCACGGACGCCCACCCGGGAAGGCCGAGGTAGCTCACCGTGCACAGGGATATGTAGCCTCCGACCATGATGACGTCACCGTGGGCGAAGTTCAGCATCTTTGCAATGCCGTAGACCATCGTGTAGCCCAGCGCAATTATGGCGTACACACTGCCGAGGCTTATCCCGCTGACCAGATATTGTAGAAATTCCATAGAAAACCTCTTGGGTTACCGTAATAATTGATTGCCGTAATAAACTTAGTTGCCGTAATAAACATTTTGCTGCCGGGGATGTCCGCCGACAGCAAAACGGAAGATGTGGATTTATGTGGGGTTGCACCCCACACCCCGCCCGGGCGCTGCCCGGACCCGCCAAAGGGCTATCAGCCCTTTGGAATCCCGACTAAAGGGAAAGGGAAGAGCAAGTGCGCCACAATGAGGTTTGTGCAAACCCGTTAGCCGGGGGTGTGGACTACATGGCATGAAGCTTGTGCAAACTCCTTCGCCCAAACTACAAAGCCTGTCCCGACCCCTGTTCAAAAGTTTTTGAAGAG
>CAYVUJ010000230.1:0-3158 GCA_964454825.1 uncultured Lachnospiraceae bacterium
AAAAAGGGTTCCCCCACATTAAGTTCTAAACCTCAATAAACTGTACCTCACTGCCGTGAGCGCGCAGTAGGCGGATGAGGTCATCCGTCGCAATATACACAGAGGCTGTGTTCTCATTCGGGTGGATGCATATGCGTCCGCCATCGTAATAGGAGTCGAGATACAGCTTCACCTCGCACTGAGCGTCGTTAAGCAGGCCGAACGGCGTCACCGCGCCGCGCCGCAGGCCGAGAAGTCTCATCAGATCGTCCTCGGACGCAAAGGAAAGCTTGCGCGTTCCGGCTTTTTCCTGAAAGCTCTTGATCGACACCGTAAGGTCGTGACGTACGGTCAGAAGATAATAATTCCGCTTTTTATCGTCTCTCAGAAAGAGATTCTTCGCAATCAGCTCCGGCTCGGAAAGCCCGAAACCGAGTATGTCATCCACTGTCATGGCCGGGGGATGCTCCACCACCTCGTATTTCACGCCGTGCGCGTTAAGATATTCGTACAGCTCAGCCTTGTTCATCAATGCGCTCCTTCATTTTGTGCAGACAGCGTTCCGAAGCGACCGCTCTTTTCATAAGAAAGGCGCACCCAAGGAACCGTTGTCGTTAATCTGCGACTATTGTAGCACTAAACAAAGGATTTTGCAAGCCTCAGCTCCAATTTCGGACCCCTTCGATGTGCAGAAATCGCGCCGTGTAGAATTCGTACGTGTTGAGCGGACGGTCGAGCGCATCATAGGAATGGGCACACACAAGGATCGTCGGCTCGGTCTCTGTTATCACCGGAGAATGATAGAAATCCCCCGTCTCGTCACCGAGCTGGACGATGTCGCCGGGCAGTGCCTGATCCCACGGCACCTCACGGGCAAACGGCCCCACCGAGCTGTTTGTCGTAAGAAAATTGTAGAGATACTCCACGCCGGTCCATGAGGCCGTGCGGTCCGAGGATGAGCGGTAGAACCAACCGTACACCGGCGTGTAATTCATCACCCCCGCCCCCGCAAAGATGCTCTGCGATGCGAAGTTCGTGCAGTCCCCGCCGATGTCTGAGAAATCGTAGAACGCCGGATTCCGCCCGAGCGCCCAACGCCTGGCATATTCCACCGCGAGACGGCGGTCATACGGTCTTTCCACCATTTCGCTACCCCCGCCGGATCACTCCGCACGCGATCTTTTCCCCCGAGTTGCCGGAGGGCTGAGAGTGAAAATCGTCCGCGCCGGAGTGGATAACGACGGTTCGCCCGATAACATCGCTTACGCGAAAGCGATCTGTCATGACCGAAAAGTACGCCTCGCCGCCGCAGTCAAGTAACGGCGGCAGATCACCCGCGTGCCTCGGGTGGGGCATGAACGCGGTGTCAAAATGCGCACCGGTGTCGGAAAAGCCGTCTCCGGTGCAGGACGAACCCTCATGTATGTGCAGCCCGAAAAAGCCCGACGGGTTGTTCATCGGAAGTCCGATGACATGCACTGTCACAAGAACGCCGCTATGCTTTTGAGTAAAGGTCGCCTCGCCAGCCAGCCGCGGCGCGAGACCGTTCCCTCTGATCTGTGCCCGGGCGTGGGGCGGTGTATTTGCATGCTTCATAGTTGATCACCTCCACCATATCATATGCGAAGCGCCGCGCGCCGGATACAAAACGTGGAATTATGAGCATTTCTTCCCTTTGGTTCGTTCAGATTTTCGTTTTCCACTTGACAAACGGCAGGTTATGTGATATCATATACGAAAGTGCAGGCGTAATTTAGTGGTAGAATTTCAGCTTCCCAAGCTGACCGTACGGGTTCGATTCCCGCCGCCTGCTCCATTGAAGCGACAATTTTCGACAGGAGATTGTCGTTTTTGCATTCTCCTATTATCAATTCTCGTTTTTTTCTCTTTCCAAAAAAATTCGCCTCCTGCTTTGTCCCGCAAGTAATTACATGTCGTTTTCGGTAAAAAAAGAAAGCTGTAAAAACAATAATACAGGGCATCGTTTTGATGTTAATAATAGTTTGTGAAAAATGTTCGATGGAGATAGATCAAATGATAATTGAAAACAAAAATATGCTTGCATCTTTTGATGCTGCAGATAAAGAAAGATACTATCCTATATGCATGGATATTGCGTTGGCAGGCAATGATTACAAAGTAAAAGAAGTTATCTTTTTTGTAAGATATGAAGATGCTCCTCTCTCTGACTATATACAAATCAAAAAATACGATGATCGTTTTTTACTTATCGGTGTACATACTGAAGATACAGCACTTATTTCAGAGGGCCTGGAGTATGTGAAAGGAGTAAAAAACGAATTTGATGAGATTGAAATGAGAACTTCATTTTTATCTGTGTTAAATCATGAAGGAATGAATCAACAGTTTTCTATGTACATGCCTGAAAATCCGGCTAACCCGGTGTACTATATTCATTCGCCGTCGGAGTTGACAGATATTCAGCACAACTCCCGGGTGCATATTTCGAGAGTAACAGAGGCAGATAAGATTGAAATTGCAAACGGTGTGAAATACGGGAAGTTGTGCTCAGAATGTATGGGCGAAGGAATGTTTCAGATTAAAACATGCTTTAAAGATATAATTTGGTATATTTTGCGGGTAGATGGCGATATTGCAGGATATCTTCGTGCAGAGTGTGGTTATGCTAATATATACGATATTGGATGGCTATATGTTCTGCCGAGATACAGAGGAAACGGGTATGCGGCAGAGTTGGTATCTTATTTTTCCCATGAAACTTTTAGCAACGGTGCAATTCCGCACTACGGATATGCAATCTCAAATGAATCTGTTCGCGTAGCAGAAAAATGCGGATATAAATGTGACAGCACAAAACTCATCTGCAGAAGTCTGAAATCGAAATAAAGATTTGACGGCGCAAATTATATGCGAAATTGTCAGCAGAACACATTTGTTGTTCAGTATTTAAGCGACTTTTTAGGTCGCTTTTCTTTTCATTATTTGGACTCCAAAAAGAAAAAGTGCAAATTCCCAAACAACATATAAACCGATGTTTATGAATACATCAGTCTATTTGTTCACGCTTACTTTATCCGCTTGTTTTAATGCGCATCCGTGTATAAATCTTGTATTACGAGAGTTCAAATCCATCTGCCGAAATCGCAAAAATATCTTTTTCGTAGTCGCCTCACAAAACAAAGGGAACACCGTAGGTG
>CAYVUJ010000231.1:0-3154 GCA_964454825.1 uncultured Lachnospiraceae bacterium
ACGGAACGCCCTTGCCGGCCTGATACTCAGAACGGACGGTGTGGCCGGGGCCCTTCGGTGCGATCATGACAACGTTAACATTCTTCGGAGGCTTGATGCAACCGAAATGAATGTTGAAGCCGTGCGCAAAAGCAAGAGTCTTGCCCTCGGTGAGGTTGGGCTCGATGCTCTCCTTGTAGAGCTTAGCCTGCTTCTCATCATTGATGAGGATCATGATGAAGTCAGCGTTCTTTGCCGCCTCTGCGCTGGTCATGACGGTGAGACCCTGAGTCTCGGCCTTTGCCCAGCTCTTGGAGCCCTCGTACAGACCCACGATCACGTTTACGCCGGAATCCTTCAGATTGAGTGCATGAGCATGTCCCTGGGAGCCGTAGCCGATGATGGCGACGGTCTTACCGCTGAGCTTCTGCAGATCGCAGTCCTGCTGATAAAAAATTCTTTGCATGGTTTTTTCCTCCAAAATGTTATATAAAATTTATTAGACATGTTTAGCGAGTGTGGCTCCGCCACGCTCAAGTGCAACAACGCCGGTACGGCACATTTCGACAATTCCGAGGGGCTTTACCACCTCGATGAATGCGTTGATCTTCGACGGCTCTCCGGTGACCTCGACGCACATTGCCTCTGGTGTGTAGTCTATAATCTTCGCGCGGAAGATCTCGACCGCCGTCATAAGCTCCGTGCGGTTATCGGGGGTGTTTTTGACTTTGATCATCACAAGCTCGCGCTCGACCGTGCCTGCGTCATCAAGTGCCTTGACCTCACAGACATTGTAGAGCTTTTTCAACTGGTTTATGACCTGCTCGCAGTCGTTCTTATCGCCGTTGAGCGTTATTGTTATGCGTGAATACTCCTTATTGTCAGTCTCGCCGACGGTGAGGGAATCAATGTTGAAGCCGCGCCTCATGAAAAGGCCGGAGACTCTTGTGAGTACGCCGTATTTGTTTTCAACATAAACTGCAATTACGAATCTCACTTTTCGCTGTCCTCCCTTTCGGTTATGATGTCGTCGATCGAGCCTCCCGGCGGAAGCATCGGAAGGACAAATTCATCCTTTCCGATGATCGCTTCGATGAGGTACGGTCCGTTCCCGTTCATCGCATGTTCGAACACACGGCGGAAATCCGTAATGTTGTCGACACGCTCACCATCGGCTCCGAATGCCTTGGCAAGGGCGACGAAGTCGGTCTTTCTTTCGGAAATCACTGTATTCGAGTACCGTTTTTCGAAGAAAAGCGTCTGCCACTGGCGTACCATTCCGAGAACTCCGTTGTTGAGAAGAACTATCACAAGCGGAATGTTGTATTTGACAGCTGTTGCAAGCTCGTTGAGATTCATCCCGAAGGAGCCGTCCCCGGTGATGAGCACCGTGCGGTCCGAGGTCGCGATATATGCGCCGATCGCCGCGCCCATGCCGTAGCCCATCGTACCGAGACCGCCGCTCGAAGCGAAGCGTCTCGTGCGCTCGAAATCGATATACTGCGCGGCCCACATCTGATGCTGTCCGACATCGGTAGCGATGATCGTGTCCTTGTCCTTGACGTCATTGATCACATCGAATAGCTGGCGGGGAGTCATGCGATCTCCGGCGGCGCTTTCCTGCTTTTCGGCAATGCGCCTTTCGGTGGCACGGAAGTTTTCGACCATCTCTCTCCAATCCGGATGCGACGCACTCTTGACGAGCTCTGTGATACGCTTGAAATTCGAGTAGATATCCCCGATCAGGCCGACGTCGACGCTGACATTTTTGTTGATCTCGGAAAGGTCCGCGTCAAGCTGGATTATTTTCGCACCGCGCGCATATTTCGAGACATTTCCCGTGGCGCGGTCGCTGAAACGCACCCCGACGCCGATTATGACATCGGCCTCCTTGTTTGCCATCGAGGAAGCATAGTGTCCGTGCATTCCCTGCATTCCGAGGAAGCGATCGTACGAATTCGCCATGGCGGAAAGTCCCATGAAGGTGCATCCGACATAGCCGTCGATCTTCTCGGTCAGCTCGATGATCTCCTTTGTCATCCCGATGCCGGCGGCGCCGCCGCCAATGTATATGTACGGACGCTCGGCACTGTTTATTATCTCGGCCGCGCGCTCGATGTCGGCGATGTCCGCCACGCCCTGAGGCTCCGGAGAAACGACATCTTTGGCCACAAATTCACACTCAGCCTTCTGCACATCTTTCGGAATATCGATGAGCACGGGGCCGGGGCGCCCGGATTTTGCGATCAAAAACGCCTCGCGGATAACATCGGCAAGCTCGGAGACATCCGTCACGAAGTAATTATGCTTCGTTATCGGCATCGTAACACCGGTTATGTTGATCTCCTGAAAGCTGTCCTTACCGATATGCGAGGTAGGGACATTTCCGGTAATGGCAACCATTGGAATGGAATCGAGCATTGCCGTTGCGATCCCGGTTACAAGATTCGTAGCCCCCGGTCCGGAGGTGGCGATGACTACGCCGACCTTCCCCGTGACACGGGAATAGCCGTCCGCCGCATGGGATGCTCCCTGCTCGTGTGCTGTGAGAATATGATTAATCCGGTCGCTTGCCTTATAAAGCTCGTCATAGATATCAATGACGTATCCGCCCGGATAACCGAATACATCGGTTACTCCCTGCTCTATGAGCGTCTCGATCACTATACGCGAGCCGCTCATCACTCCCTTTATTTCCTCGTTCATTTTACACCTCCCCGGTTTTATAAGAAAAAGCCCTACGTCTGCTCTGCTTTGCAAAGAGACGAAAGAGCTCAATAATCAGTTCTTCCGCGGTACCACTCTTTTTCGTCCGACCGGACGCACTCAAGTGCCGACACACTTTTTCTCTGTTACGGGAGTCCCCGTCCGCTCCTAATCGGATCCATCCTTTCAGCACGGCCGCTCCGCGGTGAGTTCGGCAAGGTCCTCCCGATGTCTTTCACCGACCGACATCTCTCTGAAAGAGAAGAAATAGCCTACTGATCCGCATCACTGCGTTTGTATTGCCAGTATTATATCACGCAGCAAGCACTTTGTCAATAAGATTTTCTGAAAAATGGATCAAATTTATAAAGTTTTATAATAAGTGCGAAAGGTTTTTAAGACCTCACGCACTTATTTTTTATGGCTTTTGCCCTTAACGAGGATAGAGCAACGCAGAGGTGCGACTCGA
>CAYVUJ010000232.1:0-3154 GCA_964454825.1 uncultured Lachnospiraceae bacterium
TGTTGATAGTAATATTATTGAGAAATTTAAAAATTTGCGTGTAATATCTACTCGTTCTACGGGGTATGATCATATATGTATAAATTCATGTCGTAATAAGAATATTGCCTTACTTAACGTTGATGCTTATGGTAGTACTGCAGTTGCTCAATTTGCGTTTTGTTTGATATTAATGCTTGTGCGAAACCTCAAAAAAGTATTTAATACAAAACAAGATGAGATGATTGTATACGAGAATTTTTGTGGTAGAGATTTGAATAATTTAACGCTTGGTATTATTGGTACAGGAGCAATAGGTTCTGGTGTTTGTAGAATGGCATATTGTGCAGGAATGAGAATACTTGCATATGATATTAGACCTAAAAATGATTTGGTTAGTGAATGTAATGTTCAGTATGTTGATATGGAAACTTTATTAGAAAATGCAGATGTTGTAACTTTGCATTTACCTTATTTATCAGATAATTATCATATGTTTTCTCACGAACAGTTTGCTAAAATGAAGGATTGTTCTTATTTTGTAAATGTTGCTCGTGGAGAATTAGTTGATACTGAAGCTCTTTTAGAATTTGCACAAAAGGGAAAATTTAAAGGTATCGGACTTGATGTAGTTGCATGTTCGGGGGTAGAGACCGTAAATGACGAAACTCGCGAAAAAACATCAGTTGTTTGTATGCAAAAATCAAATGCCGTTCAAGAACTTTCAAAGCTTCCAAATGTTATTATTACCCCACATATTGCATATGATACTCAAGAAGCAGTTGATTATATCTTAAAAGAAACATTCAAAGGTATTAGTGATTATTTAACAGGTGGTTATAATAATCGTGTTTTATAAAATTTTTTGAACTATTTGAGCGGATATTGTTCCAAAAAGAAAATCACATTTTTTTATGAATTTGAACCCGTGCTGTTCAAATTCATGAATAAGTGTGTCTGAATTAGGAAACTCTTCTTTAGATGAAAGTAAATATTTGTAATGCTTTTCATTCTTTTTGAAGAGTTTTACAATAATTGGAACAATGGTATCAAAAATTTTGCTTATATTATTATGTGCACCAAAATCCAGATGAAGAAATTTTCCGTTATTTTTTAGAACTCTGTAAACTTCATCCAGAGCCTTTGAACGCTTTTCGATGTTACGCAGTCCAAAGCCCATTGTGATATAGTCAAATTCGTTTTCTTTGAATGGTAAATTTGTCGCATCAGTTTGAAGAAAAACTCCTTTTGGATTTTTCTTTTTGGCAAGTTTAAGCATTTTTTCTGAGAAATCTGCTCCAATAATTTTTGTTCTGGGGTAAAGTTTGCTAATAATATTTGTAAAATCTCCCGTGCCGCAGCAAAGGTCAAGTATCGTGGCACGGGGAGTGATGTTAAGTGCTTTCACCACAAGAATGTTAATAATATAATGCGTTCCAAATGAGATGAGATTGTTCATTTGGTCGTAATATTCGGAAATTTCATCGAACATGTTTTTTATATTTTCGGGGTTTTTGTCGCAGGTCATAATTGTAAACTCCTTTGCCTTATTTATATTTTAGCATACAATATAAGTATTATGAAGATAGCTTTTGTACCGATAGATAACAGACCTGTATGTTATACTTTGCCTGAATTGATTGCTAAGATTGATTCAAGTATCGAGTTTTTTTTGCCTGAGCGTAGGTTGTTGGGGGATTTAACAAAGCAGGCAAATATTGAGGGGCTGTTTGAGTGGTTGAAAAATTTACCAAAACTTGATGCGATGGTTTTATCATTGGATACTCTTGCATATGGCGGGTTAATCCCTTCTCGCCGCTGTCCTGAAACTTTTGAAAAGATAAAAGAACGAATTGAAGTTTTGCGTGTAATCTTAGAGGAAAAAGAATGTAAAATCTATGCTTTTTCAAGCATTATGCGGATTTCTAATAATAATTACAATGACGAAGAAAAAGAGTATTGGTCAAAATGGGGTAAGAAAATTTTTGATTATTCTTATCAAACTCACAAACTGGGTTGTGAAAGCTGTATAACAAATTTAATTCCTTCTGAGATTTTGGATGATTATTTGAATACTCGAAAACGTAATTTCGAAATAAATAAGATTTATCTTGAATGGCAAAAAGACGGACTTTTTGATACTTTGATTTTCTCAAAAGATGATTGTGCACAATACGGATTTAATGTTCAGGAGGCACAATTTTTGGAAGCTTTAGGCGGTTTTACCAAAACAGGAGCGGATGAAATCCCGCTAAGTCTTTTGGCTCGAGCAATTGAGGGTGATGTTAAAGTTTGTCCGATATTTTTGGAGCCTGATTGTAAACATTTAATTTCAAATTATGAGGATGTCTCTGTCGAAAAATCTGTTTTCGGGCAACTTGAACTTGCTGGGATAAAAGTTTGCGAACATGACGAGGCTGATATTTTGCTTTTTGTGAATAATTTCAAAGAGCGTCAGGGTGAAATTGTTATGGGGGTTAATACAGAAAATTTTTCTAAATGTTTTGAAACTCCTAACGTGCCGTTTATGGTTGCTGATGTGAGGTTTGCAAACGGTGCTGATAATGCCTTTGTCAAAGAACTTTTCAAGAACAATTTGAATGGCGAAAATTTTTACGGTTATTCTGCTTGGAACACTACGGCAAACTCGTTAGGAAGTTTGATTTGCGGGGCAAAGGTTAAGTTTTTGGCACGTCAATATGATGAAAAAGCATTTGAAAAATTGCAAGTGACAAGATTTTTGGATGATTGGGCTTATCAGGCAAACGTTCGCCAAACACTGAAAACTCCTGATGTTGATACTTTAAATACAGGCATGAAAGAGTATGAAAAAACAATTGCAAAAGTTTTAGAAACAGAGATTGATGTGAAATATTCATATCCCTGGGAAAGATTGTTTGAGGTAGAAGTTGAGTTTAATTGATATTATTTTACTTTCATTAGCTTTGGGTGTGGATTGTTTTATTGCCTCATTTTCGCAAGGGTTGATATTCAAATCTCATCGAGTGAGAAATTCTTTGAGTCTTGCTCTTGTTATGGGCATTTTTCAGGGCGGAATGCCTGTTATTGGTTATGTTGGTGCGGATTATATTTATAATTTACTTGTGCCGTTTAGTAAATGGATAATTTTTGCGATATTTCTTATTTTGGGAATTAAGTTTATTGTAGAATCTTT
>CAYVUJ010000233.1:0-3147 GCA_964454825.1 uncultured Lachnospiraceae bacterium
GTGTACTTCCGGCGGAGCCGGAAGTACAGCGAAACAGGCGCAAGCCTGAGCGCAACCACGGTCTGTACCCCACGATGAGGCGAATCGCAGACTTTATTTGCAGCTCGGGCTTCGCCCTCGGGCAGGATCTTGCAATGTTGGGCTGCCGCCCAAACCCGCCCGGGCGTTGCCCGGACCCACCAAAGGGACAAGTCCCTTTGGAAACCCGAAAAGGGTCCCCCCGCATTATTTTTCCCCTACTCCCGCACATCCCTCACTGTAAGCACACTGTCGGTGACGGTGAAGTCGATCTCGAGCCCGGCAAACTCGAGCGTATACGTGCGGTCGTCGTCCTGATACGACGGGCGCGGATCATCCGCGAGACACTCGGCCAGCGCGGCGCGTTTTGCCTCCGGAATGCGCGCGAGAAGCGCCCCGGGAAACTCTACCTCGAGTCGGTGATCCTCTGTCGCCGCGGCAAAGCCCGCCGTCGCTTCCGGATGCGCGTCCGAGAACGGGATGTACGGCTTGATATCGAAGATCGGCGTGCCGTCGATCAGATCGACACCCGATACGCGAAGCACCGTGCCGTCGTGCTTCGTGCGCTCCACAGCCTCCAGCCGTACCGACGACAGCCCGAGCGGATTCGGCCGGAACGGCGAGCGCGTCGCAAATACGCCCACGCGCGTATTCCCGCCGAGGCGCGGCGGACGCACCGTCGGCGACCACGTCTCACGGTGCGCCTCGGAGAAATCGAAGATCAGCCACAGATGCGAAAAGCCCTCGATCCCGCGAAGGGCCGAGGAGTCCCGGTATTCCGGCTCAAAGATGACCGTCCCCTCAAGAGACGGCGCACGCCCGCTCTGCCGCGGAACGCCGAACTTCGCCGGAAAATCCGTGCGTATATGCGCAATGGGGCGGATGGTTAATGTCATAGTGGAATTATGGCGAGGGGGAAACTTTTTGAAAAAAAGTTTCCCGCCGACCTGCGGATCGGCAACGCGCTCCCCCTTCAAAAACTTTTGAACATGGATTTGTGCAAGACTTTGGGGATTTTTCACGGGCTTACGAGACCTACGCAGTTTGTCCTTCCGGCTCCGCCGGAAGGACGGTGGAATGCGAGGTTGGGCTGCCGCCCAAACCCGCCCGGGCGCCGCCCGGAACCCGCCGGGGGACAAGTCCCCCGGACCCCCGACAAATGGGTTTGTGCAGACTTCATTGAGAGGCACACTCTTTCCCCCTCCCCTTTTGAAGTTTTTTGGGAGGGGGTGCGGGGGGACCCTTTTTTTCTGAGTTCGCGTAGCGAACTCGCAGGGTCTTCCCCCGCAAAAAAACCTTCCCTCACCTAAACATTCTCTCGCGCACGAACTTGACGGTGAAGTCGATGCCGCGCTCGCCCAGATCGCCCTGCCATGTAGCGGAGTGCGGCTCGATGGAGAGCGTCTTATCGTAGCCGTGCTTGTAGAGCAGTGCGAAGATCTTCGACCACTCGAGCGCGTCCAGCCCTGCCGGCGGATCATCCACGTACTGATGATCCACGATCAGCGAGCCCTTCACGTGCATATGCGCCACGCGGTCGAGCCAGCGGTGCAGTTCCGCAATGTAGTCCGTGCCGCGCGCATAGGAGTGCGAGCAGTCGTACTTGATCATGAGCTCGGGAAGCTCCGGAAGCACGACCTCCCACGCCTTGCTCTCGCACAGGAAGTTGTTCCATGAGCAGTTGTAGAGCGCGAGCGTCACGCCCTTTTCTCCGGCGTAGTCCAGCATCTCACGCAGATACTCCACCGCAAGGACGTAGTTCTTGTAAAGCGACAGCTTCTCCGGATCCTCGCGGTTCACACCCAGATTGAATACCGGACAGCCGATTTTCGCCACCACGTCGATCTGCTTCTTCAGCATATCGACCACAGCGCGGTCGATCGCGCCGTTCTTGACCGGCTCGCTGTTCCAGCGGCCGACGGAGAGAACCGGCACCTCATACTTCTCGATCAGAGCCTTTATCTCATCGGCCTTTGAAATGAAATCCTCGCTCTCATTGTCGAAATTCGAGCATATCTCCATGAAATCGAGGCCGCGGTCCTTTATGTACGCGAAATCTGCCTCGCTGTATTTGCGGATAATTCCGAGCTTCATAGCTTTTTCTCCTTTGTTCTCGGCGCACACGCACCTTTTTTCGATTCATTTTACACCATTTCAAGCGGCCGCGTCAACAAAAATTCTTAAATTTATGTAAAAAGTAGGGCCGAGGGCGCCATAATTTGAAAAACCGCTTGATTTTTCCTCCCCCCGGTATTAAAATATATAGTGGTAAAATTTTGTTATACCCATATAAATCTACGCAGAAAAGGACAAACTGAAATGGAAAAGAAATTCAGAAAGATCGCCGTTCTCACCTCCGGCGGTGACGCCCCCGGAATGAACGCCGCACTCCGTGCTGTCGTCAACTGTGCGCTCTCCAAGGGGGTTGAGGTATACGGCCTCATGCGCGGCTACTCGGGACTTCTTGAGGACGATATGAAGATCCTCTCCTCCCGCGATGTTGCAAACATCGCAGGCGAGAGCGGCACCATCCTTTACTCCGACCGTTGCCTGCGCTTCAAGGAGCCGGAGGGAATGGCTGACGCGCTGAGTAACTGCGAGAAAAACCAGATCGACGGCGTTGTCGCCATCGGCGGCGACGGCACCTTCCGCGGTGCGACCGATCTGTCGAATCACGGCATTCCGACCATCGGCATCCCCGGCACTATCGACAACGACATCTCCTCCACCGATTACTCGATCGGTTTTGACACCGCGATGAACACCGTTCTCGAGATGGTGGACCGTCTGCGTGACACCTGCGAATCCCACGCCCGCTGCAATGTGGTCGAGGTGATGGGCCGCGGCGCGGGTGATATTGCGCTTCTGACGGCTATGGCTGTGGGTGCTGTCGGCGTTGCGATCCCGGAGGTCCCGTTCGACGAGGCGGCATGCCTTGAGAAGATCAAGGCGATGAAGGCCGAGGGCCAGCGTTCGTTCATCGTGATCGTGGCCGAGGGTGTGGAGAACTACTCCGAGGGTCTTGCAAAGCGCATCCAGGAGCAGACGGGTGTTGAGACGAAGTTTGCACGTTTGGCGCACGTTGTGCGCGGCGGCGAGCCGACTCTGCGCGACCGCGTGGCGGCTGCA
>CAYVUJ010000234.1:0-3143 GCA_964454825.1 uncultured Lachnospiraceae bacterium
GGCACGGTGCCCGGGGTCTTTGCATCCTTCTTCGGACCGAACGCAATCAGCCTTTTCTCCGTGGTCATCCTCACCTCTCTCGGCACATGGGGACTTCCGCAGATGGTCCAGAAATTCTACTCGATCAAGAGCGAGAAGGACATCGCAAAGGGCACGATAATCTCCACCTTTTTCGCCATCGTCGTCGCCGGAGGATGCTACTTCCTCGGCGGCTTCGGACGGCTCTTCGGTATTGAAAAGACCGCCGAGGGCAAGCTTATTTACGACTCCGTTATCCCCAAGATGATCGAAAATCTTCCGGATATTCTTATCGCGCTTGTGGTCATTCTTGTGCTGTCGGCGTCGATGTCCACCCTTTCGTCGCTCGTTCTTACGTCGTCCTCAACCCTGACGATCGACCTGATCAAGCCGTTTGCAAAGAAGATGGACGACAAGCGTCAGCTTCTCGTGATCCGTGTGTTTATCGCGGTGTTTATCGTGATCAGCGCCCTGCTCGCGTTGGTTCAGTACAACCTCAACATTTCCGCGATCGCTCAGCTCATGGGTATCTCGTGGGGAGCACTGGCGGGAGCCTTCCTTGCACCGTTCATATACGGGCTTTACTGGAAGCGTACGACCAAGGCCGGCTGCATTGCGTCCTTTGTGTTCGGTGTTGGCATAATGCTCGTGAATATGCTCTTCAAGAGTGTGCTCCCCGTGTTCCTTCAGGATACGATCGCGTGCGGTGCGTTTGCGATGGTCGCGGGACTCGTTATCGTCCCCGTGGTCAGCATCATCACACCCAAGCCTGACAAAAAAGCGGTTGCAGGCATGTTCTCATGCTACGATAAGTCTGTGACCGCTCCCGCGAAAGAGTTCCTCGGAGACTAAGGCCCCGGGGCATTGCAACTCAATAAAAATCCCCTCACGTGTGAGGGGATTTTTTGTGTCATTCTGATCCGGATTAAATCTAATCCTGAATGCCGACCTTACCGATATTGATCTTTCCGATATCGATCTTGCCGACTTTGACCTTGCCGACGTCGGCCGTGTCATCCGCGCTGTTTGTATCGACCGCATCGGTTGTGTCGTCCGCACCGCTTGTATCGCCTGTGTCCGCAGGCTCGTTTGCCGCCGACTCGAGCTTTTCTATCCGGACTTTTCCGGAGACCGTATCGAACGAGAAATCAGCGTCGCCGTTACCGTAGATTTTATCGTCGGAGATCTCTCTGACAGGGAAGTCGGAGGTGAAGCTGCCGTTGACCTTGTCGTAGTTCGCGGTGAAACCGTTGCAGTTTGCAAACGCGAGCGTCACATTTCCGCTGATGCTGTCGCAGTCTGCTCTCTCCGGCGCGTTTTGAGTTTTTATAACCGAGTCGCCGGAGACTGTGTCCATTGTAAATTGTTTGAGTGATCCGGTGAAATTCGGACCTTGTGTGAAGCTTACATTGCCGGAGACCGTATCCGCGTCAAGCATCGAGCAGACAACGCCCTCGGCATAAAGATCGCCGCTTACACTTCGGAATTCGATCTCCTGTGCCGAAATATCCGTAAGATACGTGTCGGAGTCGACAACATTCAGCTCGATCTCCGTAATGGTGTCATATCGCTCGGGGATCTTGACTGTCAGCTCCTTTTTCGGAAGCCGGGTGAAGCCGAAAACTCGGGATTTTGCAAACTGTATTGTCAGTTTCCCGTTTTTGACGAGATACCGGAATGTGGAATCACTGTCCTCGGCGCCCTTCTCGGTCACGATGAAGCGGTCTGTCTCTGTCGGTTCGAGCTTGACCGTTCCAGATACCCAGTTGATCTCGATCTCGTGTATTCCGTTGGCCGGGATGCCGACTTCACTGCCTCCCTCGATGTAATCATCCGCATTCTTGTAATTGAAGCCCCCGATGCTGAAGGTGAAACCGCCGTCCCACGCAAGCCCCGCTATGAGAAGAGACGAGAGGATCGCCGCCGTCAGCAACCAGACTATAAGTCTTATAACAGCACCTGTCCGTTTCATTTTTTTCCACCTCCCACAATATCAAATATCGCCTTCAGCACGCCGGAGAGCGCGCCTCCGATCGGGAATATCAGCCATGTGACGTGCCATGACATGGTCCCGAAGCTGACTGCAAAATATATGACGAGTATGATCGCCCAGAGCAGTCCGTTGAGGCTGGCAAAGAGCGGATTTTTCACCGATGCTGCTCCCGGAGTGCGCGCAGGATCCTGCTCATCGGCCTTTGTGGTCTTTTTGAAAACGAATTTTCCGTAGAGAAGTATACAAGTTGCGATCGCCGCGATCGCAAACATCAGCGCGGGGCCGAGATTGTCCTCAAAGCGCGTGTCACTGAGCATGATCGGAGGGATGATCGAAGCAATGTAGAGCATAACGGATACCGCAAGGCATGCGGCCCACTTCTGACTGCGTTTTTCAGCGTCCTCATCGGCTGCCGGTGTGCTTTTGGCGGGCGCTGTGAAGGGAGCTGCACTTGTTCCGTGTATCTCGCGCAACAGAACTGTGACATCCCCGAGTCCTCCCACAACGAGGTTGAACGCTGCTGCCTCCGATGTGCCGTTTTTTATAAGATCGTCGTACTTGTCGAGACTGTTCTGCAGCAGCTCCTCGCGAAGCTCTCTGTTTTTCGGGGTATCCGGGGCGCTTTGGAACAGATCGTTCAGATACTCTGTCAGTTTTTCTCTCATGGCTTATATCTCCTTAAGTAGTTTGTCAAGTGTTTCGCGGGTTTCCTTCCATTGGCGGATTATTGTGCGGTAGGTGCTGCGCCCGACATCGGTGATGCTGTAGTATTTCCGGCGTGCGCCGCTTTCCTCTCCGCCCCAGTAGGATGTGATGCATCCCGCGTCCTCAAGCCTGCGAAATGCTGTGTACAGTGTCGCTTCCTTCATTTCGAGAGCTCCGCCGGTGATCAGCCGCACGGTTTTGTTGATCTCGTAGCCGTAGCTGTCCTTTTCGGTCAGACAGGAAAGGATGATTCCGTCTGTGTGACCGCGGATCATGTCTTGCTCAAGCAGGGTGATCCCCCCTTTTCTTCTGTTTGTCATCATTGTATCACGATATACCTCGCCTGTCAAGGTATATCGTCGAAAAAACTGCCGTTTTTTTAAAACGGCAGTTTTTGTGCTTTTTACTCATGTATACGGGGCGGGAA
>CAYVUJ010000235.1:0-3136 GCA_964454825.1 uncultured Lachnospiraceae bacterium
GAAAATTTATCTAGTTATCAATATTGCAGCGTTGATATATGGCATGATGCAATAGATATGTTCCCAATCTATTTAAAATGTTTACTTTTAGAACAAAGACATCCACATACAAAGTTTCATTATTGGCTAGAAGATGACTTACATGTTGCTATTGAGGATATATGGATTAATATATTAAAAGGAACTATAAATAGTGAACCAAAAGAGAAAAAGCCAGAAATATTTACCGATATTTTAAATATGCAAGATTTAGAAACCGTGGAAACTATAAAACAATTTATAACTACCCCAAAAAGACCAATTATCCAAGAATGGGTTTTACAACATCCAAAAGAAGCATATCATCATGAAGGAATACTTAAAACTTTGAAAAGATTAGAAAAATAAATTAAATTTAGAAAGATCTTAAAAAGATCTTTTTTTCACTATATGATAATTTATAATCCATTTTGTCCCAAGATCAAAAGACATTATGATATAATTAATAATAGTAGAGTTAAAATGATTTATATAGATAAAAAGAAAGGTAAAATTATGAATAAGTATTTAAATATCATGATTCTTAATGGTGTAGATATTGGAATAAGCAAAATAGAGTTAGATAAATCAGCTTTATTAATTACCGATAAATCTTGTAAATATTGTTTACAAGTATATATAATGTATAATTGGAAAGATATTAATAGCATAAAAGCAGGAGAAAAGAAAAATATTGACTTTAATGAATATTGTTTATCTGAAAATAACGAACCTGCTTTAATTTGGCCAACTAATTGTTGGGTAGAAAAAGTAAGCGATGATTCTATATACTTTCATTTAATATTCAATGAATTATTGGATACAACGACTTTTATGAATAAAAGAGGGCACTTTGATATTGAATTACGATCTCTTGAAATTAAAGCTTTTATTGACTATAAAGATGCTAAAAAAGGCTCTATTATATATGAGTTTTAATGTTATAATGATTAAAGGAAGTGATAACAATGGATAATTTTATTTGTAAAGTAGCGAATAGAGATGAATTATTAAAAAGATGGGATTATTTGATTGATATTCATCCTGGTAATAATAAATGGGTTGAATTTAAAGAAAATGCACTCAAGCATTATGATGAAAAAAGTACCATTTCTTATTTAGGTTTTTTAAATGATGAAATTATATGTGAAGCAACTGCTTATATAAAGGATTCAGCATTTATTGGTGATATAAGTGAACCCTCTGGTTTATTAAGTGATAATATGGCATATTTAGCTGCTTTTAGAACAAATAAAGAATTTGAAGGTAAAGGTTATTTTAGCAAGTTGTATAATTTTATTGAAAATGATTTGAAAGAAAAAGGATATACCGAATTATCTTTAGGAGTTGGTCCAGAAGCAGTTAGAAATATTGAAATATACTTTCATTTGGGTTATAGAGATTATATTAAAACTGTAATTGAGTATGAACCATCAAAAGATGATCCTTCAAAGCAAGAAGAAGATGTAATCCTTTTTTATAAAAAGAAAATAAAATAAGGAAGTGTTTATATGCCAAATATATATTTAAAAGTGCCCAATGTTGATGAATTACATTATAGACAAGAGTGGATGAAAGATTCTAAAACAATGTCATATAATGCAGGGTATGATATGGAGTTAAAAGGTTATGATAAAGTAACAGGCACTATTACTAAAACTGATGAAGAAATGATAAATTGGTATAATAATTGGATTAATAAAGAGCCAGATAAATACTTTGCTTATATCTATGACAATGAAGTACCAGAGCCTATTGGAGAAGTATACTATTATTTAGATAACGGAATACATAGTATGGGGATTGTTATTCAATATAAGTATAGAGGAAAAGGTTATAGTTATAATGCTTTATTACAACTTCAAAAAGTTGCTTTTGAAAAAAATAAAATAAGTGAATTATCTGACATTATTCCATTAGATAGAATAGGTGCAATTAAAACATTTAAAAAAGCGGGATTTATACATACAGAATTAGAGAAAAAAGAATTAGTATTTGGTAAAGAAAGTATTTCAAAACAATTATTAATAACAAAAGAAATGTACAGAGGAAGTGAAGCAAATGAATAATGAAAATAGACAAAATATGATTAATCCAAAATTTTCTATTATAATACCTAATTATAATAAAGGAAATTTGATAAAAAATTGTTTAAATAGTGTTTTTAATCAAACTATAAATAAAAATGAATATGAAGTAATTGTTGTTGATGATGGAAGTACAGATGACAGTTTGAAATATATTAATGAATACGATGTCGTTTTACTTAAATCTAACAGATTAGGTGCAGGTGGAGCTAGAAACAAAGGATTAGATATAGCTAAAGGACAATATATTATCTTGTTAGACAGTGATGATTTTTTTGCTGATAATAATGTCCTAGCTAAATTAAAAGGAACTTTAAATGGAGAAGATATCGTATTTGTAAGATATATAGAAGATAAGTTAGGCCAAAAAAGAATTATCCAAGAAAATGAAGAAAATACACTAGAAGAGTTAATATATAAATCAAAGTATTTTTGTTGTACATTAAAGTGTTTTAAAAATAGTTTAGTTAACGATATAAGATATAAAGAACGATGTGCTCATGAAGATATAAGTTTTGTTTTAGAATTAATGTGTAAAGCTGAAAGTATGTTATATTATAAAGATAATTTATATGTATATTATAAACCAAATACAAATTCTACTGTGGATAATTATAGCATTAGAAAGGCAATAGATTTTTTAGATCAGACTATTGAATATTTCTATCTTGCAGATAAATATCCCTCAAAAAAAGACTCAATGTTAAGACGAGTAAAGCTTGAAAACTATTACAAAAAAATAGATAAACTTTATGATTGGTCTAAAAATAGCAACTTGTATACATATAAAGAATATTTAGAATAAAAGTATTAATTTTTAAGGTAAAAGAAGTGAAATAAATGGAGCAAAATAATATCACCATCAATTGGTTGATTACGATTTATTTAACCTCCTATTAAATCCTTGTAAATAAAGGGATTGAATAATTTTAGATCTTGCACATTTTTATCAAAAAATGGCTAAAATGTATAAAAGTCAGTAAAAAATGACTAGTTTTGCTTAAAAACAGTGTAGTAATTGATAAGGCGAT
>CAYVUJ010000236.1:0-3127 GCA_964454825.1 uncultured Lachnospiraceae bacterium
CATATGAGGCGTTCGATGCTGCTGGCACGGGATATAGGGATCAGCGCTTACAGTTCACCGACGCCTACATCAAAATACACCACTTTTAAAACCAAAATTCCGTTTCTTGCAAGGGAAACATTTTTCTATATAGGATATAAATGGTACAGAATTTTTATGTTTTAAGCAGGCATCGGATTGCAGTACCGAAAACAAAAGTCCGCACCCACGAAAAGGGTGCGGACTTTTGAGCGTGTTCAAAATAGTTATACAATTTTGTGACACAGGCGCCCCACCGGTCACTTTCTTTTTTGCTTAGATGTTATATTGGGGCATAGACCCCGAGGCTCGGTTTTACTTGAGTACAAATCCGAGATCGGCAGCGGACACGCCAAGGCCGGAGGCTTTCATGAGCTTATCGGTATGCGAAATGCAGTTTTTGATTATAGATTTTGCGATCAGGAGGTGGCTGTTCTTCACCTTGCTGTCGTTCGAGCCGCTAAAGGCGGTGAAGCTCACACCAAGGTCCGCGGACACCGTGCCCTCAGCCTTTGCGAGCTGCTTATCGCCCTGATTTGCGTAGTAGGTGAACTTGTAGCTTTTGCTGATGCTCGACATTTCGATGGAAACTGAGCACGAGAGCGAGTTTTGGAAGGTACCTACGCCGAATATCACAAGATTTGAATTCTTGGAATCGCAGATGTTGGATGAAAGGAGCGAGTAGTCCGCAAGCTTGATCGTCTCATACAGCGCATAGCCGCGCAGAGAGCTCTCCAGAGAGCCTTTTTTCTTCAGGTAATCAGTGTAGGCGAGGATCGGATAGTCCCGATGCTTCAAACCGCACACGGTACATTTCCCCGCGGCGTATTTGTGCGGACCGATCGGAGTCTCCACGGTCTTGCTGTCTCCGCACAGGATGCAGGTCATGCGCAGCTGTCCCTTGTGCTGACAATTCGCCTCGACCAGCGTCTCCGTCACATCCTTGTGACCAAGGCGCACCGTCTGGACTCCGAGCATATGCTTCATAATTTGTATGATATCTTTTGTATTCAGCCTTGAGTCGAGGTTCACATCGGCCGCCATCAGATCAATGTCGGTATCCGGAACTAAAAGCCGCCTCATGATGGCGATAATGTCTTTCGCATTCACCACACAATCGCCGTTTGCGTCACCGTACATGACAAGCCCCTCGACGCTTATCGCCGAACTGCCGCCCGCGCTCTCGACGCTGTTTTGCGCAGAGTCCAGAACGCTGTCGGGAGAAACGGTCAGGGCGATCTCATAACGCTGTCCGTCCTCCATCTTCTCCGGAAGCGCAAGAACCAGATTGCACAGAGCCACATCGCCGGAAAGCGGTTTTGCCCCACTGCGGACAGAGCACGACAGATCGCCGTTCTCCATCTCTGTGACCGTGATGTCCGGACTTTTTTTGGCACAGCTCAGAAGCGTGATCCCCTCCGGCAGATCGATGACGAAATCCGCGGCGCAAACAGCGCTCTCGCTCTTCATCGAAAGCGGGACCGAAATGCTCTTTGCGCGCGCGGGGACTGCAACGGACGACAGCGAAAATTCGCACGGCGCGGCCGCGCTGACATTTGCGGCACCCGAAAGGCCCATAGCGAGCGTAAGAAGTGCCGATGTCACGGCAACTAAACCTTTTTTC
Organism: uncultured Lachnospiraceae bacterium; assembly: GCA_964454825.1. GTDB lineage: Bacteria > Bacillota > Clostridia > Oscillospirales > CAG-272 > UMGS1312. The sequence continues at coordinate 1,643 of CAYVUJ010000236.1, forward strand.
ATATTCAACCGACCTTTCCGGGGGCTTGCCCGTTTTTGATACATATATTTTATCACGGATGGGACGATCTGTCAACGGGTGAGATCACTCGACACGGCTCAAAGAAGCATGAAAAATACGGAAAAATCACGAGATCCATGCCGGCACCCTGAGGGCGGGGCGAATCTCAAAATGTGAGTCAAGAAATTTCGAGAACAACGAAATCAGCCCACCGTTCACAGCGGCACAGATCACCGTACCGACTCCGATCCCGTGGATCGCGCCAAAGAACGCGAGCGATATGACGATCGAGAGCGCAAGACTGGCGATGTCGTATATCCACTTGACGCGCCCCATGTCAAAGCCGAACTTACGGGAGACCTCCTGCACGAAGAGCTCGTACACCTCCGGCGGGATGTAGGATTTGAAGAAAAACACCACCCCTGCGACGGTACCCGCCTCGCCGAGAACAAACAATATAATCCGTGTCGCAAGGGCGTAGGGCGCTCCGAGGGCGCATAGTCCGAGAAACAGATCCAAAAGGCAGCCGTAGATAAACGCAGTGACGAAGGAGAGCAGGTATTTCGCGCGAAATTGCCTCATGATAACGCAAAACACAGCGAGCAAAAGCGCCTGGAAGGAATACTCCGCCATGCCGAAGGTGAGAAACGACACCTTTTCGGATATAAGATACGCCGGAGCGACGACCATCGACACGCCGAAACCGGCGGTAGTGATCAGCGCCGCCCCAAAGGCAAGAAAAATCTGCCCGAGGACATAGGATATTTCGGAATAAAGAACTCTTTTCATTATGACTCCCGCAGAATTGATTTCAGCGCATCAGACTCTGCCGGATGCGCAATGGTTTTGCCTCTTATATATTATCATATCAATTGCTTTTTTTCAATACTCAGAGTAAATACAAAGCGTATAAAAGGCTGATTGGGCGGCATAATAACGGTATCTTATATTGTGGGGGTATGTTATGGAAGACGAAAACGTGGTAGAATCCAAGGAGGGACAGTCTGAGGACAACGAGCGGCTCGAATATATAATGAAGAGCGGTTCGGTCCTTACGCAATCCGAAAGCGAAGCGATCCATCTGGTTACGATCATCGGGCAGGTTGAGGGGCACTATCTCATAAACGACGGTACGAAGTCGACCAAGTACGAGCATATCATTCCTTTGCTTGCATCTGTTGAGGAGAGCGACAAGGTCGACGGCATGCTGATGCTGATCAACACGCTCGGCGGCGACGTCGAGGCGGGACTGGCGATCGGAGAGCTGGTGGCCTCCATGACGAAGCCGACGGCGTCTGTCGTGCTCGGCGGGGGACACTCGATCGGAGTGGTGCTTGCGGTGAGTGCCAAGCGCTCATTCATTGTGCCGTCGGCGACAATGACGATCCATCCGGTGCGCATGACCGGAGTCGTGGTAGGAACACCGCAGACCTATCACTATTTCGAGCAGATGCAGGACAGGATCGTGAAGTTTGTGACGTCGCA
>CAYVUJ010000237.1:0-3126 GCA_964454825.1 uncultured Lachnospiraceae bacterium
GAATGGGGTGTACCTCTTTGCCACCACCACATGTCCGAACTGCAAGATCGTGGGCGCGGCTCTCGATAAGGCGGGCGTGGCGTATGAGAAGATATACGCGAACGAGGACCCGGAGAAAGCGAAGCGTTTCGGCGTGAGACAGGCTCCGACGCTTGTGGTCGTGAATGACGGCGAGTCGACGAGTTATACCGGAGTTGCCGAGATCAAGAAGTATCTCGCATAAGCGAAAAGAAAATCAAATCGCACCGGGACATTATCGTTTCCGGTGCGATTTTTGATGAGAATGTGACTTTGACCGAGGAACGCGACCGTCACCGCAGTGTGAGCTCGCTATAACGAATGCAGTTTAACTGAAGAAAGGGAAGAGCAATGTACGATATCATCATAATCGGTGCGGGACCGGCGGGCCTGACCGCCGCGCTGTACGCAAGGCGCGCCGCAAAGAGCGTACTTCTGATCGAAAAAGAGACCTTCGGAGGACAGATCACCTTCTCGCCGAAGGTCGAGAATATTCCCGGCTTTGCGGAGCTCTCGGGAAACGAGTTCGCAGAGAAATTGGTGGATCAGGTACTCGCGCAAGGCGCGGACGTCGAAAGCCTGGAGGTCAGCGCCATCACGGACAACGGCGCCACCAAGACCGTCTCCACCGATGACGGCGACTTCGAAGGACGCGCGGTGATTATCGCCACCGGGGCGCGCCATCGCATGCTGGGGCTCGACGGTGAGGGCGAGCTTGTCGGGCGCGGCATCTCCTTCTGCGCGGTGTGCGACGGCGCGTTTTACAGCGGTCAGACGGTCGCCGTGATCGGAGGAGGAAACTCCGCGCTTCAGGAGTCTCTGCTTCTCTCCGATCTGGCGGAGAAGGTCTACGTTGTGCAGAATCTCGATTTCCTGACCGGCGAGGCAAAGCTTCAGGAGCAGCTTGCCGCGCGCGGGAATGTGGAAGTCATCCTCGGCTCGGTGGTTGAGGAGTATCTGTCGAACAATGACGGGATTACAGGCATTCGCATACGCCGCGAGGCTGACGGGGCATCCCGTGAGATTGCCGTTTCCGGCGTGTTCCTCGCGGTGGGACTTGTTCCGCAGAATGAGGAGTTTGCGAATGTTCTTGCGCTCGATGATCGCGGATACGCGGCGGTCGGCGAGGAATGTGCCGCAGCTGTCCCCGGGATTTTTGTGGCGGGGGATTGCCGTGCGAAGAGAATACGTCAGGTTACCACAGCTGCCGCCGACGGAGCGGTCGCCGCCCTTGCCGCGTGCGATTATCTGGACTCACTGAGATGAGCGCCGGGCCATTCAAATTTGCGCCACTTAACGGGTGCGACTCCATATTCGTGCATGTGATGATCGCCCACCTCCTGATCGCCCGCTGAATGACCACCCGTTGAACGCGGGATATCGCTCCCCGCGCATACAGACGTGTCTCAATATAAAAGCATACCGCCAAATAAGCATGGCGCCAATGTCGTCCCCCTCTGCATACGCCAAATGCGGCTGAGAGGGGACGGCATTTTTTTCACAAAAACTTCCCGCACTGTAAATAATTTGCTCCCATATTGCGCAAACTACTCTGCGAGGACCGTTCGGTCCAAAACGAAAACAGAGGAGATTTGTACAATGAAGAAGCTGATATCCCTAATTGCCGCCGCCGCGATCTGCCTTACGGCAGTACTTTGTACGGCAGTTTTTGCCGACACCACGAAGTACACAGTCGTTCGCGGAGACTCAATGTGGAAGATCGCCAAAAAGTATGAGGTCGGCCTTGACGAACTGATCTCGGCAAATCCGCAGATCAAGAATCCGAGCCTTATCTATCCCGGAGAGGTGCTCACGATACCGCTTGAGGATACGTCGGTTCTTTCCGTAGAGGCCGAGGTGGTGAGGCTTGTGAATGTCGAACGTGCAAAGAACGGACTCGCTCCGCTCACATCCGACTGGGAGCTTGCCCGAGTCGCCCGCTATAAGTCGTGGGATATGCACGACAAGTCCTATTTCTCCCACCAAAGCCCAACCTATGGTTCGCCCTTTCAGATGATGCGCTCCTTCGGGCTGAGTTATCGCACGGCGGGCGAGAACATCGCGCGCGGACAGCGAACGGCCGCCGAGGTCGTCAATGCGTGGATGAACTCGAGCGGCCACCGCGCCAATATCCTCAACGCAGGATTCACCAAGATTGGCGTCGGATACGTGGCGGACGGCAACTATTGGACGCAGATGTTTATCGGCTGAGCTTTGCAAAGCAGAGAAGGGAAATACAAAAAAACAGGGAGGCTTTAGCCTCCCTGTTTTCTGAATATTTCAATTACTTGTTGAGCATAGAAGCGATCTCGTCGCCGAAGTTGTCCTCGCGCTTCTCGAGACCCTCGCCGCGCTCATAGCACCAGAAGCCTGCAAGCTTGATGTCCGCGCCGAGCTCCTTTGCGGTCTGCTCGACATACTTGCCGACGGTGATGCTGTCGTCCTTAACGTATACCTGCTCGGTGAGGCAGTTCTTCTCGTAGAACTTGCCGATCTTTCCGAGAACCATCTTCTCGATGATGCTGTCGGGCTTGTTTGCGTTCTTCTCATCGTTCTTGATCTGATTCATGAGGATTTCCTTCTCCTCATCGAGAGCAGCCTGCGGAACAACCTCTTTGTTGAGGTACTTGACAGGCATTGCAGCGACCTGAAGAGCGATGTTCTTCGCAAACTCAGCGAACTCCGGCTTGTCAGCGACAGCGGCGTCGGTGTCAAACTTGATGATAACGCCTGTGGAGCCCTTGCCGTGGATATAGGAGCTTGTTACGCCGTCAATGATGACGAAACGGCGGATGTTCATGTTCTCACCGATGGTGAAGATCATGTCCTTGAGCTTGCCCTCGACGGTGAAGTCAGTGTCAAGATAGGTCAGAGCGAGAAGTGCGTCGATGTCGGCGGGCTTGTCACGAAGGATTGTAGCAAGCACGCCCTTGACGAACTCCTTGAAGGTGTCGTTCTTTGCAACGAAGTCTGTCTCAGCGTTGACCTCGATCATAGCCGTTGCGGTCTTGTCGTCGGATACGAGAATGTCGACGATACCCTCGGACGCGATTCTGTCAGCTTTTTTAGCGGCGACGGAAAGTCCCTTTTCGCGAAGAAGCTTTACAG